>CANDKT010000052.1 GCA_947385365.1 uncultured Bacillota bacterium
GGCAGGCGCGGACCGCGTAAAGTTACTGGAACAGCTGGAACGGGAGTTCGGGAACTGCGTGGACTTCTCCGCCGGGGCGGCGGAGCGGGACGAGGACGTCGCCATGTGCAGCGAGGAGGCGTTGGACCGTTTTCTGGAGACCGGCGCGGTGCCCGAGACGCTGACGGCGGAGTTGATCGCGCGACGGGCTGTGTTCCCGTGCTGGTTCGGCTCCGCGCTGCGGTTGGAGGGCGTGGCGGAACTGCTGGACGGTCTGGACCGCTTCACCCGCCCGCCCGAAACCCCGGCGGAGTTCGGGGCGCGTATTTTTAAGATATCCAGGGACAATCAAAATACCCGTTTGACTTGGCTGAAAGTCACGGGGGGCCGTCTGCGGGCCAAAACGCTCCTGTCCGGCGGGGAGGGGGACGCTCATTGGGAGGAAAAAGCCGATCAGCTGCGGCTGTACTCCGGCGAAAAATTCCGCCCCCTGGAGCAGGCGGAGGCGGGAACGGTCGTCGCCGTCACGGGGCTGAGCCGCACCCGTCCGGGTATGGCGCTGGGTTCGGAGCGGGAACGCCCCGGGCCGGTTTTGGAACCGGTGCTGACCTACCAGCTCATCCTTCCGTCCGGCGCGGACCCTCACGCGGTTCTGCCCCGGCTGCGTCAGCTGGAAGAGGAAGACCCTATGCTGCGTATCGTCTGGGACGGGCAGTGGAAGCAGATCCACGTTCAGCTGATGGGGCCGGTTCAGTTGGAGGTACTCCAACGGCGGCTTCTGGAACGTTTCGGGTTGGAGGCGGAGTTCGGCGCGGGCAGCGTGGTCTATAAGGAGACCATCGCGGGTCCGGTGGAGGGCATAGGGCACTTCGAACCGCTGCGTCACTACGCCGAGGTCCACCTGTTATTGGAGCCGGGCCCCAGAGGCAGCGGCGTGCGTACCGCTTCCGCGTGTTCCACCGATCAGCTGGACCTGAACTGGCAGCGGTTGATTCTCACCCACGTGTTGGAGCGGGACCATCCTGGCGTCTGTACCGGCTCGCCGCTCACGGACGTGAAGGTCACGCTGCTGGCCGGGCGCGCCCACAACAAGCATACGGAAGGCGGTGATTTCCGGCAGGCCACCTACCGGGCCATACGTCAAGGTCTGATGCAGGCCGAGACCGTTCTGCTGGAACCGTTTTACGACTTCACGCTGGAGCTTCCCCCTGGGAATGCAGGCCGGGCTATGACCGACATACAGGCTATGGGCGGGACGGTGGAGGGTCCGGAACCGGCGGGGGAGATGTCCGTCCTGAGCGGTTTCGCGCCGGTGTCCGGACTGCGGGACTACGGTCGGGAGATCGCGGCTTACACCCGCGGACAGGGGCGGCTGAGCTGCACGTTCCGGGGCTATGAGCCGTGCCGGAATCCGGACGCGGCGGTGGAAGCCATCGGCTACGACCCGGAGCGGGACGTGGAAAATCCGGCGGATTCGGTATTCTGCGCGCACGGGGGCGGGTTCACGGTGAAGTGGGATCAGGTACGGGAGTATATGCACGTAGACAGCGGGTTCCGGCTGGAGCAGGAGACGGGAGCTTCCTCCTCGGAGGCCCCGGCCCCGGAACGCCGCGGGACGCCGGGAGGCGGTCTGGAACTGGACAAGGAACTCCAGGCGGTCTTTGAGCGGACCTATGGCAAGGTAGACGGACGGACGGCGTTCCAGCCGCAGAGCAAAAAAAATCCCGCCCGGACCAGCTTGAACGAGCGTTACACCATCCGGGAACAGGCCGCAGGACCGGAATACTTGCTGGTGGACGGCTACAACATCATCTTCGCCTGGGAGGAGCTGGAAGCGGTCGCGCAGCAGGACGTTTCTGCGGCGCGGGCTATGCTGACGGATATCCTGGCCAATTATCAAGGGTTCCGGAAATGTGTGGTGATCCTGGTGTTCGACGCCTACAAGGTGAAGGGAAACCCGGGTTCCGTGGAGAAGGACCGGGGGATCTACATCGTCTACACCAAAGAGGCGGAGACCGCGGACGCTTACATTGAGCGGACGACTTACGACCTGAGCCGTGAGAACCGTCGGGTTCGGGTAGCGACTTCGGACGGGTTGGAGCAGCTCATTATTCTGGGTCACGGCGCGTTGCGGGTCTCCGCGCGGACGTTCAAGGAGGAAATCGAACAGGCGCAGGGGGAGATTGCGCGGCTGATTCAGACTCACAACGCTCGGTCCCGCGGTTTGGATCGGGTGAAACACACCGCGATTGTTCGGGAACGCAGGGATTAGGGAGTTCCAGGGATTGACTACAGGCCGCGGCATCGGGAGCTGCTGCATAAGGAAAATTGGCTGCCCTTTGGGGCGGCCAATTTTCCCCTTTTTTGCCGTTTTGCAACGGACCCAGCTTTTTTTATGAGACGGGCGTATTTCTCAAAGCGTCCGCAAAATCGCGGCGACGTCGGAACAGACGGGGAACTCCGCCTGTAAGTCCGGGTGGGCGGTGTCCATGATGTAGGGGTGTCCCGCCACGCGGAGCATCGGCGCGTCGTTGAAGTTGTCGCCGAAGGCCATGACCTCCTCCGGGGCGGCCCCTAAGAGCCGGCACAAGGCTTGCAGGCCCGTCCCCTTGTCCGCTAAGGTGAAGTCTAACCACGCCTCCCCGGCGACTGCGGCGCGGAAGTGTTTCGCCCACTTGGGACACAGCGCCTGCTGTACCTCCTCCAGAATGCCGGGGCAGAAGGACGACACCTTGACGATCTCCTCCGGGACCGCCTCCGGCGCGGGGACCACGGCGATATGGTTCCCGGTGAAGTCCCGGAAAAGAGCCTCGAAATCGTCCCGTTTTGGGCAGATGTAGCTGGTATTGACTCCGGAGATCAGCACCTCGGTCCCCGGAAGAGCCAGGATGTCCCGGCTCAACGCCTCGGCCAGGGCGCGGTCCATGACCGTCCGGCTCCACAACGGACCCGGCGCGCCGGGGCCGAAAATCACCGCGCCGTTCTCGCACAGGAACGGAACCTGAGCCGCTACCGGCGCGAACAACTGCCGCAAGCTCTGATACTGCCGCCCGCTGGCCGGGCAGAACAAAATACCTTTCCCTTCCAAGCGGCGGATCTCCTCAAAAATTTCCTGGGGGATCTCCGCCGCGCCGCCGCGCAGTAAGGTCCCGTCAATATCGCTGGCCACCAGACGTATCCCAGTCCGCATCGTCACGCATCCTCTCGTCGGGAGTGGAGCCGTCCGCGGACGGCTCGTCTCAATTGTACACGGTCCGCGTCCCGCTGGCAAACCTTTTCGCGCCGGGACCTGCAAAACAGAGGATTTTTTGTGTTTTTCATCGTTCCGACACAAAAAGCCCCCTGTTTCCCCCTGGATTCCTGTTCAGAACGACCATTGACTTTTCCCGCCGCTTCTCTTACAATGTTTGCATGTGCTTTGTTGCATACTTGCAGGAGGAGGGACTCGATGTGGCGCGCCGGTTTGCTTTCGACATGCCTTGTGGGATGACATACGCCGCTGATGACGCAGAGGCTTTGTCTTCCTGCGCGTTTTCCCCCTGCGCGCGTTCCTTTTTGATGGACACCATGACTCTGGTGTCCATTTTTGTCGTCTTTTTTATCTGCGGACTGCTCCCGGTTATTTTGGCCGGGCTGATTCTGGCGCGGACGCGCAGATGGTCCGGGAAAGAACGGCCGCGTGATACGCGGACCTGACGTCGATACAAAGGCGGCTTCGTTCTTTCGACCGGAGCCGCTTTTTTGTATAAGGACCCGTCCCGTTCGCGGGGAGCGGGGCCTAAGTTACGGAAAAGGAGCTTTTAAAATGAAAAAGAAGTTACTGTGCATCACCTTGACCCTGGCGTTGGCCTTGGGTCTCAGCGCCTGCGGCGGCGGCAACGGCGGCAACGCGGGCGGCAACAACGGCGGCAATGCGGGCGGCGGCAATGCGGGCGGCAGCAATGCAGACGGGAACATCTCCGGCGCGGCCTTCAAGCTGGGCGGCACCGGTCCTCTGACCGGCGGCGCGGCGACCTACGGCATCGCGGCCCGCAACGGCGCGCAGATCGCCGTGGACGAGATCAACGCAATGGGCGGCATCCAGTTCGAACTGCGCTACGAGGACGACGCCCACGACCCGGAAAAGGCCGTCAACGCCTACAACGTCCTGAAAGACTGGGGTATGCAGCTGTCCCTGGGTTCCGTCACCTCCAAGCCCGCTGAGGCCACCTCCGTCATGAATATGGAGGACCGCATCTTTGCCTTGACCCCTTCCGCCTCCTCCGAGGCCACCACCCAAGGCAAGGACAACGTGTTCCAGATGTGCTTCACCGACCCCGGTCAGGGCGCGAAGTCCGCGGAGTATATCTCCGATAAGTCCCTTGGCTCCAAGATCGCCATCATCTGGAAGAACGACGACGTGTACTCCAAAGGCATCCACGACACCTTTACCGCCCGCGCCGCGGAACTTCAGCTGGAGATCGTCAGCGACACCACCTTCGCCGACGGCAACGATAAGGACTTCTCCGTCCAGCTGACCAACGCCAAGGACAACGACGCGGACTTGGTGTTCCTGCCCATGTACTACGAACCCGCGTCCCTGATCCTCTCTCAGGCCAACTCTATGAGCTACGCCCCGAAGTTCTTCGGCGTGGACGGCATGGACGGCATCCTGGCTCAGCCCGGCTTCGACACCTCCCTGGCGGAAGGCGTCATGCTGCTGACCCCCTTCAACGCCGACTCTACCGATGAGCGTACCGCCGCTTTCGTCGCCAAGTACCAGCAGCAGTTCAACGAGATCCCCAACCAGTTCGCCGCCGACGCTTACGACTGCGTCTACGCGTTCAAGATGGCCCTGGAGAACGCCAGCGCCACCCCTGATATGAGCAACGAAGATCTCTGCTCGCTGATGATGACCCAGTTCACCTCCATGACCCTGGAAGGCATCACCGGCGACGGCGCCGGCATCACTTGGGAAACCTCCGGCGCGGTGTCCAAGAGCCCCAAGGGCATGGTCATTCAGAACGGCGCTTACGTCGGCCTGGACTGAGCCGCAACACGCCAAACATGACCCGGCAGGAGCGGGGAAGCGCGTTGCGCTTCCCCCTCCGGCCCCGGGGTACCGCGCATATCTGAAAAGCGCCGTGCCGCACGGCTTTTTTCAGATATGCCTTGGTCTGCTCCACGGGGCCTCTCCTCCGCCCCGCCGGAACGGCGGGAGTATCGAAAAGAGGTGTATCCAAATTGACGTTCCTCTCCTACCTGATTAACGGGCTCAGTCTGGGCAGCATCTACGCCATCATCGCCTTGGGCTACACAATGGTCTACGGCATCGCGAAAATGCTCAACTTCGCCCACGGCGACGTCATCATGGTGGGCGCGTACATCTGCTTCTACGCCGTGTCCGCCTACCAGCTGCCCCCTCCCGTGGGCATCCTCCTGGCTATGGTTGTCTGCACCGTCCTGGGCATGGTCATCGAACGCCTGGCTTACAAACCCCTGCGGCAGGCCACTTCTTTAGCCGTCCTCATCACCGCCATCGGCGTGAGCTACTTTTTGCAGAACTCCGCTCTGCTGCTGTGGTCCTCCACCACCAAAATCTTCCCCAACTTCTTCGTCATCCCCCGCGGGGCGGAGACCTCCACCGGGTTCAGCCTCTTTGACGGTCAGCTGAACATCTCCTACGTCACCGTGGTCACAGTCCTGGCCTGCCTGGTCATCATGCTGGCCCTGACCTGGTTCACCGGCAACACCCGTATGGGCAAAGCCATGCGCGCCTGCTCCGAGGACAAAGGCGCGGCGCAGTTGATGGGCATCAACGTCGACACCACCATCTCCGTCACCTTCGCCATCGGCTCCGCGTTAGCCGCTATCGCAGGCGTGCTGCTCTGCTCCGCCTACCCCACCCTCAGCCCCACCACCGGCTCCATGCCCGGCATCAAAGCCTTCACCGCCGCCGTTTTCGGCGGAATCGGCTCCATCCCCGGCGCGCTGCTGGGCGGCCTGCTGCTGGGCGTCATCGAGATCCTGGCCGGGGCCTACATCGGCACCCAATTGCAAAACGCCGTGGTCTTCGCCGTCCTCATCGTCGTGCTGCTGGTCAAACCCGCCGGTCTGCTGGGACGGCAGATCCGTGAGAAAGTTTGAGGTGGAACGGATGAACGCAATCAAAAATCTCAACAAAACCACCCGGAACAATTTCTTGACCTACGGCGCGGTCGTCCTCGCCTACGCCGTCGTGCAGCTGCTGATGGGCAGCCTCTCCTCCTCCCTGAAGGGTATGCTGGTCCCCATCTGCGCCTACGTGGTCATGGCGCTGTCCCTGAACCTGACCGTCGGCGTCCTGGGCGAGCTGTCCCTGGGCCACGCGGGCTTCATGAGCGTCGGCGCGTTCTCCGGCGTCACCGCCGCTATGGCGCTTCAGGAACTCATCCCCTTCGCCCCGCTGCGCCTGACCGTTTCCATGCTGATCGGCGCGGTCTTCGCCGGAATCGCCGGGTTCCTCATCGGTATCCCCGTCCTGCGCCTCAACGGCGACTACTTGGCTATCGTCACCCTGGCCTTCGGCGAGATCATCAAGAGCATCATCAATAACCTCTACCTGGGCCTGGACGGCAAAGGTCTGCATTTCAGCCTGCTCACCGACCGCACCGCTCTGGACGAAGACGGCCTGCTCATCATCGGCGGCCCGATGGGCATCGGCGGCATCCAACGCCTGTCCACCTTCACCGCCGGGTTCGTCTTAGTCATGCTGTCTCTCTTCATCATCTTCAACCTGGTCAACAGCCGCACGGGCCGCGCCATCATGGCGGTCCGGGACAACAGCATCGCCGCCGAAAGCATCGGCATCAACATCACCAAGTACAAGCTCATCGCGTTCGTCACCTCCGCCGCTCTGGCCGGAGCGGCCGGGACCCTGTTCGCCATGAACTACACCACGATCGTAGCCAATAAGTTCGATTTCAACGCGTCCATTCTGATTTTGGTCTTCGTTGTGCTGGGCGGTCTGGGCAATATGTTCGGCTCCATCGTCGCCGCCGCCGCCCTGACCATCCTCCCTGAGGCCCTGCGGGAGTTCGACGACTACCGTATGCTGGTCTACGCCATCGTCCTGATCCTCGTCATGCTGGCCACCAATAACCCCGCCATTCAGGGCTTTTTCGCCCGGCTGCGCGGCGCCCGGAAAGGAGCGGCAGAGCAATGAGCAGACCTGAACGCAAACCAGTCCGTCTGGTCCCCGTCCCAAGCACCAACAAAATCCCGGAACGCGACATCGGTCAGAGTCCGATTCTAGAATGCCGTCACTTAGGCATCGACTTCGGCGGCCTGACCGCCGTCAACGACTTGAACATGGCCATCGGCCGCACCGAGATCGCCGGGTTGATCGGCCCCAACGGCGCGGGGAAAACCACCGTGTTCAACTTACTGACCAAGGTCTACCAGCCGACCCGCGGCTCCATCCTCCTGGACGGCCACGAGACCTCCAAAATGACCACCGCGCAGGTCAACCGCACCGGCATCGCCCGCACCTTCCAGAACATCCGCCTGTTCGACAACCTCTCCGTGGAGGACAACGTCAAGCTGGGCCTGCACAACCACATCCGCTACGGGATGTTTGAGGGCATCTTCCGCCTGCCCCGGTTCTGGAGTCAGGAGAAATTAGCCCACGAGAGCGCGCTGGAACTGCTGCACATCTTCGGCATGGAGGACATGGCCAACGTGAAAGCCGGGTCGCTCCCCTACGGCGCGCAGCGGCGTTTGGAGATCGTCCGCGCCCTCGCCACAAACCCCAGCCTCCTCCTCCTGGACGAGCCCGCCGCCGGGATGAATCCCTCCGAGACCTCCGAGCTGATGGACAACATCGTCAAGATACGCAATACGTTCCATATCGCCATCCTGCTCATCGAACACGACATGAACCTGGTCATGGGCATCTGTGAGGGTATCTGTGTGCTGAACTTCGGGCAGGTCATCGCAAAAGGCACCCCCGACGAGATCAAAAGCAACCCGGTCGTGATCGAAGCCTACCTGGGCAAAGGCAAAAAGGGGGGCAAGTGATATGGCTATGCTGGAAGTCAACAACATCAACGTCTATTACGGCGCAATCCACGCCATCAAGGACATCTCCTTCTGCGTCGAACAGGGCGAAATCGTCACCTTGATCGGCGCGAACGGCGCGGGGAAAACAACGACTTTGCAAACCATCTCCGGTCTGCTGCGCAGTCAGACCGGCTCTATCGTCTTCGAGGGCCAGAACATCAGCAGCACCGCCGCGCATAAACTGGTCTCCCACGGCCTGGCGCAGGTCCCGGAAGGCCGGCGTATCTTCCTCCAAATGACCGTGGAAGAAAATCTGGAAATGGGAGCTTTCACCCAGCCCAACGCCGGTATCCCGCAGGATTTGGAAATGGTCTTCGAACAGTTCCCGCGCCTCAAAGAACGGCGGCGGCAAGTCGCCGGGACGCTCTCGGGCGGCGAACAGCAGATGCTCGCTATGGGCCGCGCTCTGATGTCTCACCCGAAACTTTTGATGTTGGACGAGCCGTCTATGGGCCTGGCTCCTATCCTGGTCGAGCAGATCTTTGAGATCATCCGGAATCTGAACCAGAACGGTTCCACCATCCTCCTGGTGGAGCAGAACGCGCAAATGGCGTTGTCCATCGCCCACCGCGGCTACGTTCTTGAGACCGGGAAGGTCGTCACGACCGGTTCCGGCGCGGAGCTGATCCAGAGTCCGGAAATCAAACGCGCTTACCTCGGCGGGTGAGTCCCCCGGGGGAGGATACCGCTTTTATAAGACGGACGCGCATCGGGGTCCAAGGGGCTTGCTTCGCCCCCTGGACCCCGTACTGCTTCCCTCACATCGTTTGCCGTAACCGTTCCAACGCGCGGCGTTCCAGCCTTGAGACCTGAACTTGGGAAACGCCGACCACCTTCGCGGTCTGCACCTGCGTCATCCCGCGGTAGTAACGCAACAGGATCACCTGCCGTTCCCGTTCCGGTAAGGACGCCACCGCCGCGCGGAGCGTCAGCTGTTCGACGAGACGTTCCTCTTCATCGCCCCCGGCCAGCATCCCCTCCAAAGTCAAGCCGTTCTCTCCCGCATCCGCCTGGAGCGAGAGAACCGGTTCCGCCGCCGTCTCCGCGGACGCGATATCCTCCGGCGTCAAGCCGGTCTCTAAGGAAAGCTCCGACAACGTCGGTTCCCGGCCCAGCTGCACGGATAACCGGCTCCTGGCCCCGCGTATGCTCGCGCCGCGCTCCTTCAACCCCCGGCTCACCTTCACCGGCCCGTCGTCCCGGAGAAAACGCCGGATCTCCCCGGCGATTTTCGGCACGGCGTAGGTGGAGAACTGCGTCCCATACGCCGGATCAAACCCCCGGACCGCTTTCAAAAAGCCCAGGCAGCCCAGCTGGTATAAGTCGTCCGGTTCCACCCCCCGCCCGTAGTACCGCCGCACCACGCTCCAAATCAGGCCGTTGTTCTCTTCCAGAATCTGCTCGCAGGCCCGGCTGTCCCCGTCCCGAGCGGCTTGGAGCAGGCCCGCCGCAGAAAACGACCCGCTCACCGGCTCGCACGGCGGGCGATCTTCCGCCGCATGGTCACTACCGTACCCTTGCCCGGCGCGGAACGTACCTTCAGCGTGTCCATGAAGCTCTCCATAATGGTGAACCCCATCCCGGAACGCTCCTCGCTGCCCGTGGTGAACAGCGGTTCCCTTGCCTGCGCCACGTCCGCAATGCCTACCCCGCGGTCCTTGACCACGATCTCCAAACAGCGTCCCTCCAGCAGGGACAGCCGCATGGAAATCTTCCCGATGGTGTCCGGGTACGCGTGGACGATGGCGTTCGTGACCGCCTCGCTCACCGCGGTCTTGATGTCGTTGATTTCCTCCAGCGTGGGGTCCAGCTGGGCCGCAAAACAGGCCGCCGCAGAACGTGCGAAACCCTCGTTGGCCGAACAGCTCCAGAACTCCATTGAGACGCAGTTCTCCCGTTTCATATGTATCTCCTCCTTCCGCTCCCGCTACTCAAAGCGGATCATCCGCTCCAGACCCGCCGCTTGAAACACTTTCCCAGCCTGGTCCGGCGTGTGGACGACCCGCATCGTCCCGCGGATCTGTCCCATCCGGCGTTGCGCCCGCAGCAGCACCGCAATACCGGAACTGTCCGTGAACGCCAAACCGTTCAGGTCCAGCACCAGCGTCCGGGGCAGCGTCAAGTCGATCTGACGGTCCAGTTCTTCCATCACCGCCCGCGCCGCGTGGTGGTCCAGTTCTCCGGATACCTCCGCCGTCAGCGTGCGCCCTTCCTCCGTGCAGCGTATTGGCATGCTCTCAGCTCCTTTCCACTCCCGCGCCGGGGTGCGCGTCCACAACCGTCCTCCAATCGAAAGACGTTTCGCATTTCCTCCTTCCGGGGAAATGCGATTTTCTGTTCTCCCCTTGGGGAAGACGTCGTGACGATGCGTTCTGTCCCATATTATAGGACAGGCCCCCAGCGGAAACGGTCGTTTTTCCGTATTTTGCCGTGCGGAAATTTTTTTGCCAAACCCCTTGACATAAGGAGAAAATATGTTATACTGTGCATACAGTATATATACAGTACATCCAAAATAACAGCTGTTTGAGAGGCGGGACCTCATGGATATCATACTCAGCAACGCCAGCGGAAAACCAATCTATGAGCAGATCAGCGATCAGGTGAAGGAACAGATTCTATCCGGCGCGTTAGCGGCGGGGGACGCCCTGCCGTCTATGCGGCTGCTCGCGAAGGAACTTCGCATTTCCGTCATCACCACCAAGCGGGCTTACGAGGAACTGGAACGGGACGGTTTCCTGGAGAACGTCCCCGGCAAAGGCTGCTTCGTCGCGCCTCAGAACCGGGAGCTGCTGCGGGAAGCGCAGCTGCGGAAGGTCGAGGAGCGGTTGAGTCAGGCCGTGGAAGAGGCCCGGAAAGGTTCCTTTTCCCTGGCGGAGCTGCACGAGATGCTGGACTTATTGTATAAAGGTGACGAGTTATGACAAACTGTATCGAAATCAAAGGGCTTTGCAAGTCCTACCAAGACTTTTCCTTGAAAAACGTCGACTTGACCTTGCCCAGCGGCTCCATCCTGGGGCTGATCGGCGAGAACGGCGCGGGGAAAACCACCACCATCAAGTGCATCCTGAACCTGGTCCGCCGGGACGCAGGCGAGATCACGCTGCTGGGCCACGACAACGTGCGGGAAGAACAGGCGGCGAAAGAAGACGTAGGCGTGGTGCTGGACGAGTGCTTCTTTCACGACAGCCTCCGCCCCCGGGACGTGAGCCGCGTCTTAGCTCCCGTCTTCCCGGCGTGGGACGAGAAACTCTTCCGGGCTTACCTGGAGAAATTCGACCTGCCGGAACAGAAACGCATCAAGGAGTTCTCCCGCGGCATGAAAATGAAGCTCTCCCTGTCCGCCGCGCTGGCCCATCACCCCCGGCTGCTGATCCTGGACGAGGCCACCGCCGGATTGGACCCCGTGGTCCGAGACGAAATCTTAAACGAATTTCTGGGCTTCATCCAGGACGAGGACCACGCGATCCTGATGTCCAGCCACATCACCTCCGATCTGGAGAAGGTCGCCGATTACATCGCCTACATCCACCAAGGCCAAGTCGTCCTGTGCGACAGCAAAGACAACATCTTGGAACAGTACGGGCGAGTCGGCTGCACCGCCGCGCAGCTCCAAGGCATCGCCCCGGACGACCTGCTCCGGGTGCGGAAGGGAGCGTTCGGCTGTGAAGCCCTGGTGTCGGACCGGACGGCGTTCCGCCGCAAATACCCCGGCCTGCTGGCGGAACGGACCTCTTTGGAAGACATCATGCTCTTTTTGGGGAAGGGAGAAGAAACATGACTGGTTTGGTTTGGAAAGATATGCTGGTGAGCGCAAAAACCGCGAAATCCTACGGCTTGATTATCCTGTTCTACTTCGTGCTGGGCTTCCTCGGCACGTTTGAGGTCACATTTATCACCGCGTTCGTGTCCGTGCTGCTCATCATGCTGCCGCTGTCGGCGTTCTCCTACGACGAGGCCGCTAAATGGGACGGCTACGCCGTCAGCCTCCCGCTGGGACGCCGCCGGGTCGTGGCCGCGCGCTACCTGTTCACACTGCTGATCGTCCTGGTCTCCCTGGCCGTCGCCACGCTGTTCAGCGCGTTCATCGCGCTGCAAGGACAGAGCTTCCTGGAACCGCTCTCGTCCGCGCTGGGAACCTTAGGCTTCGGGCTGTTTGTCCTCGACGTACTCCTGCCGCTGTGCTACAAACTGGGTCCGGAACGGGCCAGACCCTACCTGTACGCGGTGATCTTCGTCCCTATCATCGCCTTGTTCGTGGCGTTCCGCATGGGCTTACACCTGGACCTGTCCTGGCTGGACGCCCTGGCGGCGCGCAGTGAACTGCTTGTCTTCGCCCTGCTGGCCCTGCTGCCCCTGAGCGGCGCGGTCCTGATGCTGCCCTCCTACCTGCTCTCCTGCCGCATCCTGGACGGGAAGGAGTTTTGACCGTGCGCGCCGCTGTTTTATTCCTCTGGAGCGTCTGCCTGCTGGTGATCGCGGCGTCGCTGTTCCGCTTCGCCTGGATCGCCACCCCGCGGGAACGGCTGCTGACCCTGACCGTTCTGGCACTGGCGGTCTCCGGCTGCCGCAGGCCCCGGAGCGGAGACTAAAATACACAGGAAATCCCTTGTCTTTACGCGCCGGCTGTGGTAAAATAACAACAGAGAAGGAGTGTGACCGCCATGACACCCAAGGAAGCGATCCGGGAACTGGAACATATGAAGCAGTACAGCACTGCCAAAGCCATCCCCGCTCTGGATTGTGCCATCAAAGCGCTCCAAGAGAAGCTGGAGCGGGAAAAAACCTGACAGGAGACCGGACGCCGTGAAACGGCGTCCCTTTTTTTAGAAGGGAGCGGTGAAGCGGTACTCACCGGTCGGACGCCTCCCCCGGAGCTGCTGGCCAAAGCGGATTACCTGACGAAATTTGTGAAAGAACGTCACCCCTGCGAGCGGAACCTCCCAGCTCAACGGGACGCGGAATCTTGATTAAGAGGAACGCTGTCCCCGGCAAACGGCCGGTTTTGCGCGGAAATCTCCCGTTTGCACGCCGCCGGTCCGATTTGCGCCCGCCTTTCCCACGTCCACGCCTCCCCCGGACGCGTAAAAACGTTCCAGACCGCCCCGCGTCCGGCTTTAGCCCGCTCTTGGCTGTTTTGCACAGAACGCCAGCGGAAATGAAAATGAATGCTGGAAATTTTTCCAGATTGTTCTTGCAATCTTCCCCGTAAATGGTATAATAAGCACAGAACGGGAGCTATACTGTTTCAGCTATATGGCGGGGCGCAAGTCTCCCCTTGCCCGCCGTTCCCAACCGAAGAAAGGAATGAAGTAAATGGCAAAAAAATTCGTCTACCTCTTCTCCGAGGGCAACGCCAATATGCGTGAACTTCTGGGCGGTAAAGGCGCGAACCTGGCCGAAATGACCAACATCGGCCTGCCTGTCCCGCAGGGCTTCACCATCACCACCGAAGCCTGCACCCAGTACTACGAGGACGGCCAGAAAATTAACCCCGAAATTCAGGCCGAGATCATGCAGTACGTGGCAACCTTGGAGGAGATCACTGGCAAAAAATTCGGCGACCTGGAAAATCCCCTCCTGGTCTCCGTCCGTTCCGGCGCGCGCGCCTCCATGCCCGGCATGATGGACACCATCCTGAACCTGGGCCTGAACGAGGACGTCGTCGAAGTCATGGCCCGGAAGTCCAATAACCCCCGCTGGGCTTGGGACTGCTACCGCCGCTTTATCCAGATGTACTCCGACGTGGTCATGGAAGTGGGCAAGAAGTACTTCGAACAGCTCATCGACGCCATGAAGGAAAAGAAGGGCGTCACCCAGGACGTGGAGCTGACCGCCGACGACCTGAAAGAACTGGCCAGCCAGTTCAAAGCCGAGTATAAGGCTAAAATCGGCGCAGACTTCCCCTCCGACCCCAAAGAACAGCTCATGGGCGCGATCAAAGCCGTGTTCCGCTCCTGGGACAACCCCCGCGCCAACGTCTACCGCCGGGACAACGACATCCCCTACTCCTGGGGCACCGCCGTCAACGTCCAGTCTATGGCCTTCGGCAACATGGGCGACGACTGCGGCACTGGCGTGGCCTTCACCCGTAACCCCGCCACCGGCGAGAAAAAATTGTTCGGCGAGTTCCTGACCAACGCCCAAGGCGAAGACGTCGTGGCCGGCGTGCGTACCCCGATGCCCATCGCCGAAATGGCCGAGAAATTCCCCGAGGCCTTCGCCCAGTTCGAGAGCGTCTGCAAGACCCTGGAAGACCATTACCGCGATATGCAGGATATGGAGTTCACCGTCGAAAATAAGAAACTCTATATGCTCCAGACCCGCAACGGCAAACGTACCCCCGCCGCCGCGCTCAAAATTGCCTGCGACCTGGTGGACGAGGGCATGATCGACGAGAAAAAAGCCGTGGCTATGATCGAACCCCGCTCCTTGGATACGCTGTTGCACCCGCAGTTCGACGCCGATGCTCTGAAGGCCGCCCCCTTGCTGGCCACCGCTCTGGGCGCGTCCCCCGGCGCGGCCAGCGGTAAGATCGTCTTCACCGCCGAGGACGCCAAAGAATGGGCCGCCCGCGGGGAAAAAGTCGTCCTGGTCCGCCTGGAGACCTCCCCCGAGGATATCGAAGGCATGAAAGCCGCGCAGGGTATCCTGACCGTCCGCGGCGGCATGACCTCCCACGCCGCCGTCGTCGCCCGCGGTATGGGCCGCTGCTGCGTGTCCGGCTGCGGCGCGATCACGATGGACGAGGAAAACAAAAAGTTCGAGCTGAACGGCAAGACCTTCCGCGAAGGCGACTGGCTCAGCCTGGACGGCTCCACCGGCAAAATCTACGACGGCGCAATCCCCACCGTGGACGCGTCCATCGGCGGCGAGTTCGCCCGTGTCATGAGCTGGTGCGATAAATACCGCCGCCTGCAAGTCCGCACCAACGCCGATACCCCCCACGACGCCGCGCAGGCCCGGAAATTCGGCGCGGAAGGCATCGGCCTGTGCCGCACCGAGCATATGTTCTTCAACGACGACCGTATCCAAGCCATCCGCGAGATGATCTGTTCCGACACCGTGGAACAGCGCGAGAAGGCTCTGGCGAAGCTGGAGCCTATGCAGCAGGGCGACTTCGAAGGCATCTACGAGGCAATGGAAGGCTGCCCCGTCACCATCCGGTTCCTGGACCCGCCCCTGCACGAGTTCGTCCCCACCGAGGAAGCGGACATCGAAGCGATGGCCCACGATATGGGTAAGTCCGTGGCCGATATCAAAGCCATCATCGCCGGTCTGCACGAGTTCAACCCCATGATGGGCCACCGCGGCTGCCGTCTGGCGGTCACGTACCCGGAGATCGCCGTCATGCAGACCAAGGCCGTCATCAAAGCCGCCTTGGCCGTCCAAGCCCGCCACCCGGAATGGACTATGGTCCCCGAGATCATGATCCCCCTGGTCGGCGAAGTGAAAGAGTTCCTCTATGTGAAGGAAATCGTCACCTCCACTGCGGACAAGCTCATCTCCGAGGCCGGTTCCAACATGAAGTACAAGGTCGGCACCATGATCGAAATCCCCCGCGCCGCTATGACCGCCGACGAGATCTCCCCCCACGCCGACTTCTTCTCCTTCGGGTCCAACGACCTGACCCAGATGACCTTCGGCTTCAGCCGCGACGACGCCGGGAAGTTCCTGGGCGCGTACTACGACAAGAAAATCTATGAACAGGACCCCTTCGCCAAACTGGACCAGCACGGCGTCGGCCGCCTGATCTCCAACGCGGCGCGTTGGGGCCGCTCCACCAACCCCAATATCCACCTGGGTATCTGCGGCGAACACGGCGGCGACCCCGCTTCCGTGATGTTCTGCCACAAGATCGGGCTGGACTACGTGTCCTGCTCGCCCTTCCGGGTCCCCATCGCCCGCCTGGCCGCCGCGCAAGCCGCCATCGCCGACGAGAAGTAATCTCCCCCTGACCGCTTGAAACCGGAGCCTATCGCAAATGAACGATAGGCTCCGGTCCCTTTTTCAGCCCAACCCGTCTCAAAAAAAGTATCCTCCCCTTTCAGGGAAGGATACAAAAACAATGTTCTCCGAACATAAAATGGTCAGCCGACGAGTTGATCCTGCGCTTAGCTGGCGCTACCAACCCGCCGCTGACCGCGTCGCTTTCATCATACCGCATCCGTATGACTTATCGAAACGGCAGCTGTTGCCGTTTGACTCATTATAACAGAACGAATCGTTTTTGTAAAGGGGAGAATTGAGCGACATCGGAAAATACGGTTGACTGGACCGGAAAAATTCGCTAGAATAACCGGTGTGCCAACGCGTATTTGAAGATTAGGAGGACATTCGATGGACAAGCGAGAGAGAGAAAAATTTTCTTCCCGGCTGGGGTTCCTGCTGATTTCGGCGGGCTGCGCCATCGGGTTAGGGAACGTGTGGCGGTTTCCGTACATCACAGGGCGGTACGGCGGGGGCGCGTTTGTGCTGCTGTACCTGCTGTTTCTGGTGATTTTAGGGCTGCCGGTGATGGTCATGGAGTTAGCGGTGGGCCGGGGCAGCGGGCAGAGCATCGCGCGGTCCTTCCACGTCCTGGAGCCAAAAGGAAGCCGCTGGCATTGGTACTGCTGGTTCGGCATCGCGGGAAACTACTTGCTGATGATGTTTTACACCGTGATTGCGGGCTGGCTGCTGCTGTACTGCGGCAAGACCGCGCTGGGCCATTTCCAAGGCTTGGACGCCGACGGCGTCGCGGCGGAGTTCGGCGAATTGATGACAAAACCCGGCTTGATGACGGGGTTCATGGCTCTCGTCGTCGCGCTGGGCATGGCGGTCTGCCTACAGGGCCTGCGCAACGGCGTGGAGCGGGTGACGAAGGTCATGATGGTCTGCCTGTTAGCCATCATGGCCGTGCTGGCGGTGCGTTCCCTCACGCTGGAAGGCGGCGGCGAAGGTCTGCGGTTTTACCTCCAGCCCAATCTCCATAACCTGATGTACGACGCCGACGGCCGCTGGGTACTGGGCGAAGCCGTCTACGCCGCGATGGGACAGGCGTTCTTCACGCTGTCTCTGGGCATCGGCTCGATTGCGGTGTTCGGAAGCTACATCGACCGCGCCCACACCTTAGCCGGGGAAGCCCTTCGTATCGGCGTGCTGGATACGTTCGTCGCGTTTATGGCGGGGCTGATTATTTTTCCAGCCTGTTTCGCCTTCGGCGTGTCCCCCGGCCAAGGCCCCGCGCTGATCTTCGTCACGCTGCCCAATATCTTCAACGCTATGCCGCTGGGACGCGTCTGGGGCGCGTTGTTCTTCATCTTCCTGTCCTTCGCCGCGCTGTCCACCGTGATCGCGGTGTTCGAGAACATCATTTCCTTCGCTATGGATATGTGGGGCTGGAACCGCCCCAAAGCCGTCGCCGTGAATACCGCCGCGCTGTTCCTGCTGTCCCTGCCCTGCGTGCTGGGGTTCAACCTCTGGTCGGAGTTCCAGCCTCTCGGGCCGGGCACCAACGTCTCCGATCTGGAAGACTTCCTGATTTCCGATAACCTCCTTCCGCTGGGGTCCGTGATCTACCTGCTCTTCTGCACCGCCCGGCGGGGCTGGGGCTGGGAGAACTTCCTGCAAGAGGCCAACGCCGGTCAGGGAATCAAATTCCCCAAAACGGTGCGCTTCTACGTCACCTGGATTCTGCCCGTCATCGTGCTGTTCATCTTCGTCATGGGATACTGGAACAAATTCGGAGCTTGAAAGACCAGGAAACGTAGTCCTTTTTCAGCGGGACGTTTCTGGGAGGAGAAGAGGGTTCTCTTTCTTGAAAGAAAGAGAACCAGAAAGAACGTTACGAGGGGATGGCGGGGCTAGCCCCGCACCCCATTGGGGCTCCGCCCCAAACCCCGCCAGG
>CANDKT010000053.1 GCA_947385365.1 uncultured Bacillota bacterium
CAAGCTGGACCAGCTGTCCGCCGTGGTGGGCGAAATCGTCATCACCGAATCTATGGTCACGTCCTCCCCGGACCTGAAAGGTCTCGCTCTGGACGCCTTCTCCAAGTCCGCCCGCCAGCTGCGCAAGCTCACCGACGAGCTTCAGGACGTGTCCATGTCCCTGCGCATGGTGCCCGTGTCCGGGACGTTCCAGAAAATGAACCGCATCGTCCGCGACATGACCAAAAAACTCAACCGCCCCGCCAAACTCATCCTGATCGGCGAGGATACCGAAGTCGATAAGACCATCGTGGACTCCATCGGCGACCCCATCATGCACATGATCCGTAACTCTATGGACCACGGCATTGAAGAGACCCAAGAGGAACGCATCGCCGCCGGGAAAGACCCTGTAGGCCAGATCATCCTGTCCGCCCGTGACACCGGCAGCGAGGTCATCATCGAGATCATCGACGACGGACGCGGCGTCAACGACGAGGCCGTCCTCAAAAAAGCCATCCGGCAGGGCATCGCCTCCGCGGACACGGAGTACAGCCATCGGGAGATCCTCAACTTCCTGCTGGCCCCCGGCTTCTCCACTAACACCGAAGTGACGGAGTTCTCCGGCCGCGGCGTGGGAATGGACGTGGTGAAACGCAGCGTGGAAGAACTGGGCGGCAATGTGACCATCGCCAGCGAGTTGGGCAAGGGCATGACCACCACCATCCGCATCCCCTTGACAATGGCCATCATGGACGGGATGGAAGTCGCCGTAGGCGACTCCATCTTCACCATCCCAATCAGCAATATCCTCTCCACCATGAAAGTGTCCAACCAAGACGTGATCCACGACTCCAGCAGCGGCGAGATCATCAAAGCGCAGGGGAACTTCTACCCCATCATCCGCGCCCGGGAACTCTACCAGCTCAACAGCGGCTGCACCAATATCGAAGACGGCGTGCTGCTCTGGCTGGAAACCGCCGACTTCTCCTACTGCCTGTTCGTCGACGAGCTGCTGGGCCAGCAGCAGGTGGTGGTCAAACAGCTGCCCAGCTACGTCAACAGCTTCAACATCAAGAATTACGGCATCAACGGCTGTACGCTCCGCAGCGACGGCAGCATCAGCATCATCCTGGACGCGGCGAACCTCTACACCGCCGCCCGGGGTATGTGAGCCGGGAAAAGGAGAGACACAACTTATGAACGAGGAAGTCCTGTTCGCCCGCGAGAGCGATCCCCAAATCGCCGCCGAAACTCCGGACGATACCATAGATTCCCAGAAGTACCTGATCTTCGTGTCCGACGGACTGAAAATGGGCGTCGTAGCCGAGTACGTGGTAGAGATCCTGAACAATCAGTCCATCACCTACCTGCCTATGGTCCCTGAGTTCGTCCGCGGCATCATCAATATGCGCGGCCAGATGGTGCCTATCGTGGACATCCGCCTGCGCCTGGGCAAGCCCAGCGCCGATACCTCCTTAGTCATCGTCATCAACGTGGACGGCGTCCAGTTAGGTATCCTGGTGGACGCCGTGGACCAAATGCTGGATATCCCCAAACAGGATATCCTCCCTATGCCCGCCCACAGCACCCAGCTGCTGGTGTCCGGTATGTGTTCCCTGCCCGAGCAGGCAGGTACTATGATGGTCCTGGACCTGGAACAGCTGATGCCCCATGACTAAGACTGACAAGGGCGAGGGGACCGCTTTTTCCCCTATGTCGATTTCCGACGCCGACTTCAACCGCCTGGTCCGGTTCATCCAGAGCAATTACGGCATCGACCTCAATCAAAAACGTCAGCTCATCACCGGCCGCCTGTCCTCCACGCTGAAACAGAAGGGTTACAAGAGCTTCGCCGACTTCGTCAACCACGTCCTGAATACCAAAGATCAGGACGAGATTACCCTCCTACTGGATAAGCTGACCACAAATTACACCTTTTTTATGCGGGAGAAAGAACACCTGGACTACTTCTGCAACAATATCATCCCCGATATCGTCCGCCGCCACCAGAGAGACAAAACTTTGGCGATCTGGAGCGCGGGCTGCTCCACCGGCGAGGAGCCGTACAATATCACGATGTTCCTCTTCGACTACCTGGGGCCGCAGGCCGGTCAGTGGGATACCCGCCTGTTGGCTACCGATATCTCCAACCGCGCCATGACCGCCGCCAAAAAAGGGATCTATGAGCTGCCCGACACCATCCCGCCCGATTGGAAACGGAAGTACTTCACCCCCGTGTCCGGCGGCCAGTACCAGGTCGTCCCCAAAGTTCGGGACAACGTCATCTTTCAGCCCTTCAACTTGATGGACCCCATCCGCTTCCGCCGGAAATTCGACGTCATCTTCTGCCGGAACGTGATGATCTACTTCGACCAGCCTACAAAGGACGCCTTGGTCAAACGCTTCTATGATTACACCGTGCCCGGCGGCTATCTGCTCATCAGCAAATCGGAGAACCTCAGCACCGATACGCCCTACCGGCGGCTGGCCCCCTCCACCTTCCAAAAATAACCCCCGGGTCTTTGAAGGAGGTATTTGAACGCCATGCAAGCCCCAAAAAAAGTGCGCGTCCTGGTGGTTGACGACTCCATGCTGGCCCGGAGCATGATTACCAAAGGATTGTCCGCTCACCCCAGCATCGAGGTGGTGGGCTTCGCCATCAACGCGCTGGACGCAAAAAATAAATTGGCCCAACTCAAGCCGGACGTCATGACTATGGATGTGGAAATGCCCGGCATGAGCGGGATCGACTTCCTGAAACAGTATCTGCCCTCCAACCCCCTGCCTGTTATCCTGGTCTCCTCCCTGAACCTGAAGGTGTTCGACGCCCTGGCCGTCGGTGCGGTGGACTTCGTCCGCAAGCCCGACGAACAGCAGAGTCCCGACGCCTTCCTGTCCGCCCTGGCTCAGAAAGTGGTCATGGCCTCCAAAGCCAAAGTCCGCCGTCCGCTGACCGCTGCGCCTACGGCGGCCAGCGGTCGTTTGGCAACAGCGGGGACCGCCGCCGCCTCTTCCATCCCCCGCCTGGGCAACAACCCCGCTCTGGACCGGGTGATTATCGGGCTGGGCGCGTCCACCGGCGGCACCGAGGCCACCTTGGAAGTCATGAAACGCCTGCCCGCCGATATCCCGCCGATGGTCATCGTCCAGCATATGCCCCCCGGCTTCACCAAAATGTACGCCGACCGCTTGAACCGCCTGTGCGCTATGGAAGTTCAGGAAGCGCAGAACGGCTGTGAAATGCGCCGCGGTCTGGCCTACGTCGCCCCCGCCGACCTGCAATGCCGCATCGTCCGCATCTCATCCGGACGCTATACCCTCTCCTGCGTCCCCGGTGAGAAAGTCAGCGGACACCGCCCCTCCGTGGACGCTTTGTTTTTCTCTATGGCCGAGACCGTCACCTGCAAGATGGTAGGCATCATCATGACCGGTATGGGTCAGGACGGCGCGGAAGGGCTTTTGGCTATGCGCCGGAAGGGTGCGTACACCATTGGACAGGATAAGGAATCCTCCGTGGTCTACGGAATGCCCGGCGTCGCCCATAAAATTGGCGCGGTCATGGTCCAGGCCCCCTGCGAGGGCGTCGCCGCCGCGCTGTTACGGCATCTGAGTTCCCTCCATTGAAAACTGAACCAAAACGTCAAAGGACGGTCTGCATCATGCAGACCGTCCTTTTTGCCCACAAACTGGTCCTATTCCAAGCTCAAAAGTACGACGGTCCGGAAAGAACCGCTGTCCCCTGAGACCTGATACATCCCCTCATAGCGCTCCACCAGATTGCGAACAATCTTCAAACCTAACCCATGCGCTTCCCGGTCCGCCTTGGTCGTCACTAACGCCGGGTTCTCCTTGAGCGCGTCCCCAGCCGTGGCGTTCACCACCTCGATCCGTAAGTACGCCTTCTCCGGTCGGATGTCCAACGCCGCCATCGGTTCCGGGGCCGCTGACGCGGCCTCCAACGCGTTATCCAACAGGTTCGTCACCAGCGTCACCAGGTCTATGTCCTGAATCGGACTCCGCTCCGGACAGACCACGTTGATCTTCAGCGGGACGCCGATACGCTGCGCATCCCCCGCTTTCTGGTTCAGGACCACGTTCAGCGGGCCGTTCAGCGTGTACTGCGCGACGTTCAAGTCCTGCGGCGATATCTGATGGAGTTTCAACAGGTACTGATGCAGTTCCTCGTACTTCCCTTGGGAGAGCAGGGCGTCCATACAGAAGAGGTGCGCCTTGTAGTCGTGGCGGAATTGCCGGATGGATTCCGAGAGGTTCTCCACCTGGGTCAGGTACTGCTGCGAAAGCTCCAGCTGACGGTTCTGGGAGAGGTACACGCGGTTTTCCTCCATGACCGTCATCAGACGCGTGATGGTGTAGTAGAAGCTGAGCGGGATGAACAGACACGCGCCGATGAACAACAGCCGGAACAGTAAGCTGTGATTGGAGTTCGCCACGACCGGGAACAAGATCAGGTACTCTGAGGCGCAAATCACGGCCAACGCCACCCAGTAGGCATTTGAGATCCGGAAGCGGCTCCGGGAGACGTTCAGCAGCAGAAAGTGGACCAACAGCCACAGCAGCGGTTTGCACAGGATGCGCCGGAACAGCAACGCTGCCAACTCTCCCATGCCGAAGTATTGCACAATCACAAACATGGACTCCAACAACACGTTCAGCAGCATGAACAGGAAGCTGATGAGCAGCTTCATCAAGAACCCGCCCTGGCACCGGTAACAGGCGTACAACATCGGCAGCAAAATCAGCGTCAGCATATACGCCCGCGCCGAGAACGGTTCCTGCACGATGAGGTCGACGCTCAGCAGGAGCGCGGCGATTCCCACCGAGACCGCCGTCAGTTCCCAATAAGACACCTTCTTCCCGCTCCGCGTCGGGAAAAAGTTCACCAGCAGATAGCTGACCAGGAATCCCTCAATCCAAAAACCCAGCACGTTCACCAGCCCGTGGAGCGGGAGCGTGTAGATGTCTTTCATATCCGAAGCAGCTCCTTTCCGGGCGGGGCTGAGTAGTCGATGAATTGCTGCCGGACCTGCGCGGCGCGGCGGCGCGATAACGGGAGCGTCTGCCCGGTCTCCAAAACCACCTGTTCTCCTCGAAACCGCCGGATGAACTGGTAGTTCACCAGATAGCTCTTGTGGACGCGGAGGAAACGACGCCCTTCCAACGTCTCCTCCAGCTTCGACAGCGTATGCCGTACCAGTTCCCGATCCTTCGTGGTGACGATTGACAAGTATTTGTCCTGCGCCTCGATGTAGACCGTCTGGTCCAGCTGCAAGGTGTGGTCCTTGCCCAGCGCGTCCTGGAACGTGCAGACCTCTTCCTGGGGCGGTCCGAACCGCGCCGCAATGTCCGCCGCCGCCGCGTCCAGGTCCGCTTGAAACGAGCTTTTCCGCACGAACGCGAACGGATGCGTGCGCAGCGCTTCAAACACCCGGTCCTCCTGCGCTGAGACGTACACGCATACCGCGTCCGGCACTACCCCCAACAGTCGGTTCGCTAAGTCGATGCCGTCCATCTCCGGGAGGTTGATGTCCAAAAAAAACACCGCGGAGCGCGGAGCTTCCGAGGCCCAATCCAACAGTCCCTGCGCGGAGCTGAACGTCTCCAGCTCAAGCGACACGCCTAGTTTCTGGAAGCAAGCGCGTATGGCGGCAGAGAGGTAGGGCAGAAGCAGGATCTCATCGTCGCATATGGCCGCATGAACCGTATTCGGCATGGCGCGCTCCCCCTCTCTCGTGTAAATTATACAAAAATCCCACGCAAAAGTCAAGCGCTTCGCGCCACTGGCGACAATGGCACGCCGCTGGCGACATAGCGATTGCAAAAGCTCCAACGCTCCACTAAAATCAGTCGTAAGAGCGGTACCCTGGACGGGAAGGACTTCCCGCCCCAATCGACCCCTGTGGGAACGCAACCACAATCCATTCGATAGAGGAGGAAAAGCGAACCATGAAGAAACTATGGGCAAGGCTCTTGTCCGGCTTGCTGGTGGGCAGCATGACGCTCTCTCTCGTGAGCGGCGCGGCCCTGGCCGCCGAACCAGGAACCACTACCACCACCGAGTTCCCCGAGTACTACACACAGCACGGGACTCCCTTAAGAGGAACCGACTATGTGCAGGAAGGTCTGAAAATGACCGATGAGCAGATCGACCAGAAGATCGAAGCGCTGCTCAACACCATGACCCTGGACGAAAAATACACCTACCTGGGCGGCAACGGCACCGGCACTAAGTACGGCAACGCCGGTTATCTGCCCGGCACCCCCCGTCTGGGCGTGCCTGAGATGCGTATGCACGACGGCCCCGCCGGCGTGCTGTCCCTTTGGCCCACCACCAATACCCCCGACCGTCAGATGACCGCCGCTACCTGGGACGACGACCTCGTCTACCAGTACGGCAAAGTCTACGGCTCCGAAAACCGCGCCGCTGGCGCCAATATGCAGTTGGGTTCTCAGTACGACATCACCCGTACCCCTGAATTTGGCCGCGCCAACGACCAGTACGGTGAAGATCCCTATCTGTTAGGCCGTCTGGCTGCCGCGGAAACCAAGGGGATGCAGGACCAAGGCGTCATCGCGGTCGGCAAACACTACGCCGCCTTCGCGCAGGACGCCAGCCCCGCCGGAAAAACCGATATCCGGGTTTCCGAACAGGCCCTGCACGAACTCTACCTGCCCGCCTTCGAGTCCGCTATCAAAGACGGCGGGATGCTCGGCCTGATGTCCTCCTACAACTCCATCAACGGCTCCTTCGCCTCCTCCAACGTCTACCTCCAGCTCGACGTGCTGCGTGACTTGTGGGGCTACAAGGGCTTCACCATCACCGACTGGGGCGGAAACGACGGCTTCACCCTGAACAAGGGCACCGACGTCGAAATGCCCAGCCTCTCCAACAACAAGAAGGGTCAGGATGAGGTCGCCGCTGGCAACCTGACTCAGGCCGAACTGGACCAGCTGGTCGACGACGCCGTGCGGCACGTCCTCTACGCCTTCGGCCACGCCGGATACCTCTACCTCGTCGAAACCTACGAGAAGGACGGCAAGCTCTACGCCAAAGAAGAAACCGGCCGCACCGAACCTATCAAGCTCTGGGGCGACAGCGCCGAAATGGCGGAGGACGTCCAGGCTGATAACAACGATATCGTTCTGGAAGTCGCCCGCGGCGGCGGCGTCCTGCTGGAAAACGACGGCACCCTGCCCATCGCCGACGGCAAGAGCGTGGCCGTGCTTGGCACCGGCGGTAAGTACACCCTGTCCGGTACCGGCGGCGAACGCTCCTACGGCGTCGGCTACGAGATGACCAGCCCCTATGAGTATCTGAAAACACTCCTCGGTGAGGAGAATGTTTCCCTGGAACCCGTCTTTGACAACGGCGGCACGGCCATCCCCGCGGAGAACCTGTTCGTCAAGAACGCCGACGGTTCCTTCACACAGGGCTTCTCCCTCCAGAAAAACGAAGATGCCGCTTCCACCGTGACGGGCAAGACCATCGAGTACCTGCCCGCTGACCGCTCCTTCGAGGGCGGCACTGCTCTGGACGGCAGCAGCGCAGATCCGGATACTTACACCTGGACGACTTACGTCAAAGTCGACACAGACGGTGAATACACCTTCGTGTTGCAGGGTCTGGGCGGCACAATCACCGGCGACGTGACCGAAGAGGGCGAAACAGCCGCTCCCGCTCCCGCCCCCGCCGCAGAAGATGTTGCCGCAGCCAGTGACGCCGACGTGGCCGACGATACCGACCCCGCAGGCGACGCCGACGTGGCCGATGATACCGACCCCGCAGGCGACGCCGATGTGGCTGACGATACCGACCCCGCAGGCGACGCCGATGTGGCTGACGATACCGACCCCGCGGACGACGCCGACGTGGCTGACGATACCGCCCCCGCGGACGACGCCGACACATCCGACGACCTCACCCCGCCCGACAAGACCGAGGCGGACGATACAGCCGATGAACCCGCGCCTGGTCCTGGCGACAATCCTTGGGGCGGCGGCGGAGGTTCCAAGAACGACCTCAGCGTCAGCTACTCCAGCAGCCAAGGCGCTCAGTGGCACAGCGGCGACTACTGCACCGACACCGGTATGAGTATCTCCAGCGGCCACAAGGTGACTCTGGAAGCTGGCAAATACTACAAAGTCGAAATCACCGGCAAGGCAAACCGCGATGAAAAAGATATGCAGCTGCGTCTGGCGTGGCTCACGCCCGCTACCAGCGTGTCCTACAACAGCGAGACCGATACCCTTTCCGGCGGCGCTTACGACAACGCGATGAAACTGGCCGCCGAGGCCGACGTGACCGTGGTCTTCGCCGACGCTAAGGCGGAAGGTATGCCTGACACCCGCGACCCCGATAACCTGAACATCTCCGCACAACAGGAACGCCTGATCCTGGACGCCACCGAGGCCGCAAAGAAGATCGTCGTCGTCCTCAACAACGAGACCGCTATCACCATCCACAACTGGGTGGATGAAGTGAACGCCGTCCTCATGATGTACCGCCCCGGCCAGAAAGGCGGCCAAGCTACCGCCGAACTGCTGACTGGCGACGTCAATCCCAGCGGCAAGCTGGCCTACGCCATGCCGATGGAGGGCAACCAGACTCTGGTCACCTACACCGAGGAAGTCTGGAACAAGCAGGTCCAGCCGGACACCAGCGGCGGACAGATCACAGTTGAAACGCTGCTTGCCCTGAACGACGGCGAGCTGCAACGTTACATGGACCGGTGCAGAATGGACTTCATGATGCAGTTGGGCTTGACCTTCAACTCCGTCGAGGAGTTCCGGGCGGCTCTGAACGGCGAGAACGCCGAAAAGATCGCCAACACCGTCAATAAAAAGGTCAACAGCGGTACCGTCTCCTACTACGACGAGGGTATCCTCACCGGCTACCGCTTCTACGACAGCGAAGACCTCGAACCGCGCTACGACTTCGGCTACGGCCTGAGCTACACCACCTTCGAGTACTCCAACCTCTCCGTCACCGAGAACAAAAACGGCGAGAAAGCCGGTTACGACGTGACCTTCACCGTGAAGAACACCGGCAGCGTGGCTGGCAGCGAAGTGGCTCAGCTCTACCTCGGCCAGGCCAGCAACCTGCCCGATGGAATCCAGAGCGCACCCTACCAGTTGGCTGGCTACACCAAAATCAAGGACCTCCAGCCCGGCCAGAGCAAGACCGTTACCCTCCACGTGAACGAACGCTCCCTGTCCTACTGGAACCAGGGCCTCGATCAGGACAACAAGTGGACCGTCGCCGAAGGCGAACGCACCATCTACGTCGGCCCCGCTTCCGATAACCTGCCCCTGTCCCAGAAAGTCACCGTGACACAGACCTCCGGCGACCCCGCCACCAGCACGAAGTTCCCCGAGTACTACACGCAGTACGGCGAACCCCTCACCGGGACCGACTATGTGGAACTCGGCCTGGATATGACCGATGAGCAGATCGACCAGAAAATCGACGCGCTGCTCAACACCATGACCCTGGATGAGAAATACACCTACCTGGGCGGCAACGGCACCGGTACCAAGTACGGCAACGCCGGTTATCTGCCCGGCACTCCGCGTCTGGGCGTGCCTGAGACCCGTATGCACGACGGCCCTGCTGGCGTGCTGTCCCTCTGGCCCACCACCAATACCCCTGACCGTCAGATGACCGCCGCTACCTGGGACGATGCCCTCGTCTACCAATACGGCAAAGTCTACGGCTCCGAAAACCGCGCCGCTGGCGCAAATATGCAGCTGGGTTCCCAGTACGACATCACCCGTACCCCGGAATTTGGCCGCGCCAACGACCAGTACGGCGAAGATCCCTATCTGTTAAGCCGTCTGGCTGCCGCGGAAACCAAGGGTATGCAGGACCAAGGCGTCATCGCGGTCGGCAAACACTACGCCGCCTTCGCGCAGTCCGCCAGCCCCGCCGCTAAGACCGATATCTCCGTGTCGGAGCAGGCCCTGCATGAACTCTACCTCCCCGCCTTTGAATCCGCCATCAAAGAGGGCGGAATGCTGGGCCTGATGTCCTCCTACAACTCCATCAACGGCACCTTCGCCTCCGCGAACGCTTATCTCCAGCTCGACGTGCTGCGCGACCTGTGGGGCTACAAGGGCTTCACCATCACCGACTGGGGCGGAAACGACGGCTTCACCCTGAACAAGGGCACCGACGTCGAAATGCCCAGCCTCTCCAACAACAAGAAGGGTCAGGATGAGGTCGCCGCTGGCAACCTGACTCAGGCCGAACTGGACCAGCTGGTCGACGACGCCGTGCGGCACGTCCTCTACGCCTTCGGCCACGCCGGATACCTCTACCTCGTCGAAACCTACGAGAAGGACGGCAAGCTCTACGCCAAAGAAGAAGTGGACCGCACCGAACCCATCAAGCTGTGGGGCGACAGCGCCGAACTGGCGGAAGCGGTCCAAGCGGAGAACAATGACATCGTTCTGGATGTCGCCCGCGGCGGCGGCGTCCTGCTGGAAAACGACGGCACCCTGCCCATCGCCAACGGTAAGAGCGTGGCTATGCTCGGCACCGGCGGTAAGTACACCCTGTCCGGTACCGGCGGCGAACGTTCCTACGGCGTCGGCTACGAGATGACCAGCCCCTACGAGTCCATCAAGAAGATCCTCGGCAGCGAGAACGTCTCCCTGGAACCCGTCTTCGATAAGGGCGGCGCGACCATCCCCGCCGGGAACCTGTTCGTCAAGAACGCCGACGGCTCCTTCACACAGGGCTTCTCCCTCAAGAAAAACGACGCGATCCCCAAGACCGTCACCGGTCAGGCGATCGAGTACCTGCCTGACGCCCGCTCCTTCGAGGGCGGCACCGCTCTGGACGGCAGCAAAGAAAATCCCGATACCTACACTTGGACTACTTACATCAAAGTCAACACTACAGGTGAGTATACTCTGGTCCTCCAAGGTCTGGGCGGCACCCTCACCGGCGACGTGACCGAAGTCGCCGACGGCGATACCGCTTCCGAACCCTCCGTGACTCCCGTCGATGAACCCGCGCCTGGTCCCGGCGACTTCCCCTGGGGCGGCGGCGGAGGTTCCAACAACGACCTCAGCGTCGGTTACTCCAACAGCCAAGGCGCCCACTGGCACAGCGGCGATTACTGCACCGATACCGGTATGAGCATCTCCAGTGGCCACAAGGTGACTCTGGAAGCCGGCAAGTACTACAAAGTCGAGATCACCGGTAAGGCGAACCGCGACGAAAAGGATATGCAGCTGCGTCTGGCGTGGCTCACGCCCGCTACCAGCGTGTCCTACAACAGCGAGACCGATCAACTCTCCGGCGGCGCTTACGACAACGCGATGAAACTGGCCGCCGCAGCCGACGTGACCGTGGTCTTCGTCGACGCCAAGGCTCAGGATAAGCCCTCCACCCGCGACCCCGATAACCTGAACGTCTCCGCAGAACAGGAACGTTTGGTCCTGGACGCCGCGAAAGCCGCCCACGACGCTGGTAAGAAAATCGTCGTCGTCGTCAACAACGAGACCGCTATCACCATTCACAACTGGGTGGATCAGGTGGACGCCGTCCTCATGATGTACCGTCCCGGCCAAAAGGGCGGTCAGGCTACCGCCGAACTGCTGACCGGCGTGGTCAACCCCAGCGGCAAGCTGGCCTACGCCATGCCGATGGAAGGCAACCAGACCCTCATCACCTACACCGAGGAAGCCTGGAACCGGCAGACTCAAAAAGCGGCCAGCGGCGCCGATATCACCGCTGACACGCTGTATGCCCTGAACGACGGCGAATTGGAACGCTACTGGAGACAGGTGAATATGGACCTCCAGATCCGGCTCCAGCTGACCTTCAGCAACGTGAGCGAGTTCCGTGCAGCCCTGGCCCCCGGCGCGGAAAAACGCGACTCCATCGCGCAGATCGTCAACAATAAGGTCAACAGCGGCACCATCTCCTACTACGACGAGGGTATCCTCACCGGTTACCGCTTCTACGACAGCGAGAACCTGAAACCCCGTTACGACTTCGGCTACGGCTTGAGCTACACCACCTTCGAGTACTCCGACCTCTCCGTCACCGAGAACAAAAACGGTGAGAAAGCCGGTTACGACGTGACCTTCACCGTGAAGAACACCGGCGGCGTGACAGGCAGCGAAGTCGCGCAGGTCTACCTGGGTCAGGCTAAGAACCTGCCCGACGGTATCCAGAGCGCGCCTTACCAGCTGGCGCAGTACACCAAGATTAAGGACCTGAAACCCGGCGAGAGCAAGACCGTAACGCTCCACGTGAACGAGCGGTCCCTGTCCTACTGGAACCAGAACCTCAACGATCAGGCCGACAAGTGGACCGTCGCCGAAGGCAGCCGTACCATCTATGTGGGCGCGGCCTCCGATGACCTGAAGCTGTCCCAGACCGTCACCGTGGGCAAGAGTTCCGGCGGTTCCAGCGGCGGTGGCGGCGGCTCCTCCTCCGGCGGCAGCTCCTCCGGCAGCACCACTACCAAGAATCCGGACGGCTCCACCACGACCAGGACCGAGAATAAGTCCACCGGCACCGTCACCGAGACCACCAAGTACACCGACGGTTCCCAGATCAAGGTGGAGACCAAAAAGGACGGCTCCATCACCGCAACCCTGACAAAGAAAACCGATCCCGTCATCACTCTGCCCATCTCCGAAGTCAGCGTCACCAAGGACCCCGCGGCTGCTCCCGCCATCACCCTGAACACGGGCAGCACGGAACCGGTCAAGGTGGAGATCCCCGCTGACGCAACGCCTGGCACTGTGGCCGTTCTGGTCAAGGCCGACGGGACCGAAGAGATCCTCAAGACCTCCATCGTCACCGAAACCGGCGTGGTTGCCGAAGTTTCCAATGGCGATACCATCAAACTCGTGGACAACAGCAAGACCTTCGCGGACGTCTCCAGTCAGCACTGGGGCAAGAACGCCGTGGACTTCGTCTCCGCCCGGAACCTGTTCTCCGGTACCGGCGAGGACACCTTCAGCCCCGACATCCCCATGACCCGCGCGATGATGATGACCGTCCTGGCCAGCTTCGACGGCGTGAACACCAGCGGCGGAAGCACTTGGTATGAGAAGGGCATGGAATGGGCCGTCTCCAAGGGCGTCAGCGACGGCAGCAATCCCGAAGGCAACATCACACGGGAACAGCTCGTCATGATGCTCTGGCGCTACGCCGGTTCCCCGGAACCCTCCGGCGACCTCAGCAGCTACAGCGACAGCGCCTCCATCAGCAGCTACGCCACGGACGCGATGACTTGGGCGGTCCAGCAGGGCCTGGTCTCCGGCATGGGCAACAACACCCTGGCGCCTCAGGGCAACGCGACCCGCGTCCAACTGGCTCAGATCTTGAAGAACTTCATCGAACTTTGATTCCTCTCTTTTCCTCCTATCCATATAAGCAAACCCCTGAAACAAGTGACGTCTGCCTCCAAAGGCAGACGTCACTTGTTTCATCCTTATCCGCTCAGAACACCAGACGCCGCCGTCTGGCCGGTTTTTCCAGGTCCCCGCCCGGCCGGGCCTCTATCGTGTAACGCTCGTAGGCGTTCACGATGGTCGTCTCCCCACGGCTCAGCGTCCGCGGAATGTCCACGCCGTAGTTGCGGTGGACGTGACCGTGGACCAGGTACTGGGGCCGGTACTTGTCCACCAGATCCAGCAGACAGCGGAACCCTTGATGCGCGTAGTCCTCGCCGTCGCCGTAGCCCTCCATAGGCGAGTGCGTCAGGACGATGTCTACCCCGCCCGACCGCCACAGCTGGAATCGTAACCGGCGTATCCGCCGGGCCATTTGCCGCTCCGTGTACTGATGCGGCCCGCCATTGTACAGGTAGCTCCCGCCTAAGCCCAGAACACGCAGTCCTTTGACGCAGACCAACTGGTCCTCTACGCAATCGCACCCCTCCGGCGGGTGGACGTCGTAGGTCTTATCGTGGTTCCCGTGGACGTACAGCAGCGGCACCCCCGTCATCGTCACCAGAAAGGACAGGTAGTTGGAGTTCAGATCCCCACAGGACAGGATCATCTCAATCCCGCTCAGACAGCCCGGCTGGTAGTAGTCCCATAGATACTCGCTCTCATGATCCGAAATCAGCAGCAGCTTCATAAAATAGGGTCCTCCTTCTCCGGCAGGAGCTTGTCCCGGTAGACGCCTTGCAGCCGGACTATCGTCCGGGCCATCGGCAGCAGCTCCTCGTAAGCCGGTATGCACCCCTCCACGTTGGAGTCCAGAACGTCCATGTGCAAAATCGCCTCCGGCGTGGCCTGGCGGAACGGCAAGATGCTCTGCTCCGCGACGCCCCGGCGCAGAATGCCCGCTAACTGACGGACCCCGGCAGGCAGATCCTCCCCCAACAGAATGTCTACCGCTCGGCTGTCCATCCCCCACCAGTAGTTCACCGCACGTTCCCCGTTGGCCCGTATCGCGTCCCAGCTGCCGTCGAACATACTGCGCACCAAGTCCGTGTACACGTTTCCCCAGTGCCAGTACGGCGAGAGCAGCGAACGGACCTCGCCGTCCTTCACCTGGCAAAGCCCCCACGGTTCCCGGATGCGGTCCGGCGTGGGCAGATCCCGGTTGGAGATCAGCGGGACCCCAGCCCGGATCAGATCCTCCATCGCGTCCTCCTGGACGCAGGACCACCGCAGCTCAATCCGCGCGTTGGGCGCGGTCAGCAGCGCGCCCCGGGCGAAGGCGTTGATGCTGGCCGGAACCCCGAAAATCGGACTGCTGGCCACGTAACCAATCCGACCCTCCCGGCACATCGCGCCCGCGACCGCTCCGGCAATGAATTTCGCCTCGTAAATGCGGCTGTAGTAGGTGCGCACGCCGGTGTAGGGCATGGCCGCGGAACAATTCAGAATCCGGACCTCCGGATGCCGGGCCGCCGTCTTCCGGCACGCCCCAATCAGCGGCGGCGTGATCGCGAAAATGACCTGCGCGCCTCTCTGAATGGCGGTCTCCATAGCCTCCTCCGCCTCCTGACCGGGCGTCACACCGTAGAACTCCTGCGTGGTCACACGCTCCTCCATCACCGTCTCCAAGTACTCCCGGCCCAGATCATGAGCCCTGGCCCAATCGCTCTGCTGCGGCAGGCGGTCGCTGACGAAGGCGATGTTCAAACGATTGACCGGCTTCCCCTTGAACAGCCGCCCCAGAAGTTTCTCCTTCCCCGGCCCCGCCTGGACCGGCGGCGCGTCAGTCTGGACCGCGATGGGCGCGGGCTGCGCCAACGCCTTCACGTCCGGCCAGATGGACTTCAACGCCTTTTGCAGCTGCGCCGCAGGCAGAGACAGCAGGTCCTGAAACGAGTAGACCTTCAGCCACACCAGCATGGCGTCCGCCGGAGTGACCGGCAGCGTTCCGCCGCCTAATTTCAGGAACGGGTCCCGGAAGTAGGTGTAGGCAGCGATAAAATTCCGCCTCTCGTCGGATGTCCAAACGTGGTCCGGCTCAAAGCCAAGGGCTTTTTGCAGCTTCACGAAGCTCCCCGTCCGGCTGAACCGGACCCGGTACAGTTCCGTTTTCTCGTAAGCCTGCATGAACTCGTAGTACGCCTGAATCCCCGGCTCCTCCGACCAGCGGGGGACCATGCGGATCACGTAGCCCGGTACGGACGGCGCGTCGTAACTGCGCAACACGCTCACGCGCTTGTTGCCCTCCTGGACGTAGAACCGGCCCAGGTACTCGTAGCAGCGGATCGGGTCCCGGATGCCCTCGTCGCCCAGGTGCGCCTGACAGAGGTCCATCCACTTCGCCGCGAACTCCGTGTCCGCGTCCAGGAGCGGCATGAAGTCGTAAGAAAACGCGGACCGCCGCCCCGCGGTCTTGGTCCCGACGATCTGCTCCGCAGGTACCTCGATGACCCCCAGCTCCACCTGACCGGCTACCATAGAATCGCTGATGATCTCGTCCAGCACCTGCGGGTATGGGTAACGTCCCCGCAAAACGCTCTCCTTGTAATTTTTCCGTCCCCGTTTCAAGGCGCTGTTGTACTGCGCCGCCGCCTCCTGCCGGTTCAATCGGACCGCCTCCCAAAATAAAAATCAGGACCTTCATTATAGCCGATAACGGTAGGGCTGTCAAAGAAAAGAGGATTTTTCGTATGCTCCCCCTTCGGGGGAGAACCCCCAGCTTTTCAGGACGTGGACAAATCCCCCCGCTTATGGTATAGTAAGCTAAAATGCGGCCCGCACGGGCCGCAATACAAACGGGAGGTTCCTTGTTATGAACGCAAATTACGACGTCGTCATCCTGGGCTGCGGAGAGGCCGGTATTTTCGCCGCCTATGAGCTGTCCCGCCTGTGCCCAACGCTGAACATCCTCGCGCTGGACCAAGGCCCGGATATCTACCACCGCAGCTGCCCCATCGTGTCCGGACGGGCGAAAGAGTGCGTCCACTGCCCGGTCTGCCACACGATGTGCGGATTCGGCGGCGCGGGGGCGTTCTCGGACGGGAAGTTCAACTTCACGACCCAGTTCGGCGGCTGGCTCACCGACTTTATGGACCCCGGCCTGGTCATGGAACTGATCGACTACGTGGACTCCATCAACGTGGCCCACGGGGCGACTACGGAGTGCTTCTCCACCGCCACGCCGGAGGCGCGGGCGTTGGAACGCCGGGCGTTGGCCTACGACCTGCACCTGCTCCAAGCCCGGTGCAAGCACTTGGGTACGGAAAACAACCTGCGCATCCTTAGCAATCTCTACGAGGGGCTGACCGATAAGCTGGAGTTCGCCTTCCACACCGCCGTGGAGTCCATCGAAAGAGCCGGGGACAACTACCGTTTAACCCTGGCCAAGGGCGGCGAGGTGGAATGCAAGTACCTGATCGCCGCGCCTGGCCGCTCCGGTGCGGAGTGGTTCTCCAACCAGTGCAAAAGCCTGGGGCTTCCGCTGCTGAACAATCAGGTCGACATCGGCGTGCGCGTGGAACTGCCCGCCACCGTCTTCGAGCATATCACCAACGTGGTCTACGAGTCCAAGCTGGTCTACCGGACCAAACGGTACGGCGACAGCGTGCGGACCTTCTGCATGAACCCCTACGGCCACGTGGTCGCCGAGAGCGTGGAGGGAATCAACACGGTCAACGGCCACTCCTACGCCGATCCCGCCCTGCGCAGCGAAAATACGAACTTCGCGCTCCTGGTGTCGAACCGCTTCACCTCCCCCTTCAACGAACCGTACCGCTACGGGAAACATATCGCTTCCCTGTCCAATATGCTGGCAGGCGGCGTGCTGGTTCAACGGTTCGGGGACCTGGTGGGCGGACGGCGCACCAATGACCACCGGATGAGTAAATCCTTCGTCCGGCCTACCCTCACTGCCGCCATCCCTGGCGACTTGTCCTTGGCCCTCCCGAAACGTCAGCTGGACGATATCATTGAGATGATCTACCGTCTGGATAAAATCGCCCCCGGCACCGCTAATTACGACACGCTGCTCTACGGCGCGGAGGTGAAGTTCTACTCCGCCCGGCTCCAACTCTCCCCGGAGCTGGAAACCGCACTGCCGAACTTCTTCGCCGCCGGTGACGGCGCCGGTGTCACGCGTGGTCTGGCACAAGCCGGGGCGTCCGGAGTCCAAGCCGCCCGCGCGGTCGCACAGCGCGCCTTGCAGTTACCGCCCGCGTCTCGCAGCACTAGGGTCCAAGGGATCGGCCCTTGT
>CANDKT010000054.1 GCA_947385365.1 uncultured Bacillota bacterium
GAAAGCGTCGTTGCCGATTGCCGTGACGCCCTCCGGGATGGTCACGCTTTGCAGGCTCTTGCAGCCAGAGAAAGCTCTGTGGCCAATCTCCGTCACGCCTTCCGGGATGGTCACGCTTTGCAGGCTGGCGCAGTTCTCAAAGGAAGGCCAGCCAATCCACCTGACACTTTCCGGGATGGTCACGCTTTGCAGGCCGGTGCAGTACGCAAACGCATACCGACCAATCTCCGTGACGCCCTCCGGGATGGTCACGCTTTGCAGGCTCTCGCAGCCATAGAAAGCACGGTCGCCAATCTTCGTGACGCCCGCCGAGATGGTCACATCCCCACCGGAGCCAGTATAGTCGAATAAAATACCGCGAACAATCACCATGCCTTGTTCGTCCGCCAGACCTTTGCAGCCACGGAAAGCATGGTCGCCAATTTTCGTGACGCTCTCCGGGATGGTCACGCTTTGCAGGCTGGCGCAGTCCCGAAAGGCTTGCATGCCAATCTCCGTGACGCTCTCCGGGATGGTCACGCTTTGCAGGCTGGCGCAGCCATAGAAAGCGTCGTTGCCGATTGCCGTAACGCCCGCCGGGATGGTCACGCTTTGCAGGCTCTTGCAGTCTCTAAAGGTATCCTTGCCAATCTCCGTGACGCTCGCCGGGATGGTCACGCTTCGCAGGCTGGCGCAGCCATAGAAAGCGTCGTTGCCGATTGCCGTGACGCCCTCCGGGATGGTCACGCTTTGCAGGTTGTAGCAGTACTTAAAAGCATCGTTGCCGATTTTTGTGACGCCCTCCGGAATGATTACGCTTTGCAGGCTGGTGCAGTCCTCAAAAGCACACCCGCCAATCTTCGTTACGCCCGCCGGGATGGTCACACTTTGCAGGCTGGTGCAGCTCTCAAAGGTACTCCAGTCGATCTCCGTAATGCCCGCCGGGATGGTCACGCTTTGCAGACTGGTGCAGTTCTCAAAGGCACTCCAGCCGATCTCCGTGACGCTCGCCGGGATGGTCACGCTTTGCAGGTTGGCACAGTCATAAAAGGCACACCCGCCAATCTTCGTCACGCCCGCCGGGATGGTCACATCCCCGCCGGGACCGGCGTACTTAGTCAGAACGCCGTTCTCTATGATAAAATCCTTGTTTCCCATAAAAATCCTCCTGTAAAAAATTTGGATAACGCGTGGTTACAGCACCTCAAACGAAATCCCGTTCTCCTTCGCGTACCGCTCCGCGTCGCTCCCGGCGGGCGCGTGGATGGTTAGGTTTTCACAGCCTATAAATGCAAAAATCGCAATCCTCGTCGCAGTATTCGGAATCGTCACGCTTCGCAGGTTCGTGCAATCTTGAAACGCCCAACTGCCAATCTTCTGAACACTCCTCGGAATCACCACGCTTCGCAGACTCGCGCAACCGCGAAAGGCTATCCACTCAATCTCCAGAACTCCCTCCGGAATCTCCACACTTTGCAGGCTGGCGCAACTGTAAAAAGTGGATTCGCTAATCACGGAAACGCCCGTAGGAATCGTCACGCTTTGCAGACTGTAGCACTCAGAGAATGCACATGGGTCGATTCGATACACACTCTTCGGAATGACCACGCTTTGCAGGCTTTCGCACTGCCGAAATGCACAATAGCCAATCGTCCCAATTCCCTCCGCAATCCTCACGCTTCTCAGACTGGTGCAGCCGAAAAAAGTTTGACTGTCAATGCACATCACGCTCGACGGGATCGTCACGCTTCGCAGACCTGAACAGCCCTCAAACGCACTCTCGCCTATCTCAAGCATACCCTCCGGTATCGTCACACTTTGCAGAACCGTACAGCCCCGGAACGCTTCCTCGTCAATCTCCTCCACCGCGTCTTTCCCAATCGCTTCGGGAAGTAATACGTCCGGCTCCGTCCCTTTGTAGCCGGTGATTATCAATCCGCCCGCCTCCAGCTTCTTGTAGCGGAAAAGTTTCTTCGCCTCCCCAACCTTCATTACCCCCGTCGCTAGAAATTCTTCCCGATTCTTTCCTGCCCGCTCTATGGCCGCAAATCCTCGCTCCATCTCCTTCATCACGTCCAAAGGCTCCAGGTTTTTGTCTGCATACTCCAATAACTCCGCTTTCGCCGTGATACTGCCCTGCCTCTCGCACTCCTCCAGCAGTAGCTCAACGTCCTTCCGAATCAGCATCTTGCCCGTCAGCATCAGCCGCAGTAGCTCCTCATGCCGCACCGCAAGCGGATACAACCGCTTCCGCTGCCCCTTGATGTACTTGAGATAGCCCGCCTTGATCTCCTCCTCTACCTCCGCGCCAGCCTCCATGAGCTTTGCAAAACCACAGCACGCACCAGGCTTGTCCTTCGCACAAAAGCCCGAAATCGGAATGTTGGGCGCAATCAAAACCGGACAGGAGTCCTCAAATGCCTGCTTGTCTATTTCCACTCTCCTTGCCAAAATGGTCACGCTTTGCAGGTCGCTACAGTAGGCGAAAGCCTTCCAGCCAATCTCCGTGACGCTCGCCGGGATGGTCACGCTTTGCAGACCCGTGCAGCCCGCAAAGGCAGACGCGTCAATTATGGCGACGCCCTCCGGGATGGTCACGCTTCGCAGACTGGCGCAGTCCTCAAAAGTAGACTCGCAGATCATAGCAACGCCCTCCGGGATGGTCACATCCCCGCCGGAACCGGCGTACCTAGTCAGAACGCCGTTCTCTATCATAAAATCCTTGCTTTCCATGCGAAATCCCTTCCGTAAAATCAAATCTCATCCTTCTGCAAAATCAGCTTGATCGCCCACGGCGGAACGTTCGGGTTGTTGTACTCGTCCTCCACAAATACAAACGCCGCGTCATAGTCCGGCTTCCGCTCCGGAAAATTCCCGTAGCCGTCCGTGAAGTAAATCAGTCCCCTCAGATTCTGAAACTCCCGCCGCCGCCGCAGCTCCTCCACATACGCGAATACAGGCCGGAAGTCTGTCCCTCCCAAACCCTTGATCGTCATCGTCTTCAAATATTGGTCGAACTCCTCCTGGCTCGTCACCTTGACATCTTCCTGGATCTCCGCGTCACACTGGATGATGTGTAAGTTGATTTTGGAGAAAAAACTCTCCGTCGATTTCAGGACGTTGTAGGTCTTCTGAATGAACGTCTGCACCAACTTCCCCGACACCGATCCCGACGTGTCAATCGCAATCACAAATTCCCGGATGCGCTTCACTTCCCGGTACTCCAGCGGTTCGATCAACGGCATGTTTTTGTAGAGCTTCAAGCCGTAGGTGTAGAACACATAGTCGAACTCGTCCGGGTTCAATCGCATGACCTCGCCCCGCACCGCGAACTTCTTCAAAAACGCCGTGTAGTCGTACTTCTCCCGGTTGACCGCCCGTAGATTTTGCGTCAAAGCCCCCGCTTTGTCCCCCTGAGCCTTCGAGAACGTCTCTAAATCCATCTCCATCCGTTGCGCGATATCTTTCCAAACCTGCTCCGACACACCTAACGCTTCGCTCTCACGTTCCGGACCGCCGGAAGAATCTTGCCCTTCTCCCTCCCCGCCGTCATTGGAACCTTCTCCGCTCTGCCCCCCGCCCCGGATAGAAGAGGATTCCGGCGGCTGATACCACAGCATGTGGTTATCCCCCCGGAACAGCTCCGCCAAACTTTCCAGATCCTCCGGCGGGTCGTCCTGATACCAGCGGTACACCTTCTCCGCCGTTACCTGCTTCACCTCTTGCCGCAGCTTGTCCAATACCTCTGCCTGCTTCTGCTGCCGCGCCGACGCCGTGGCTGCTAAATTTAACCCGTCGATCACCTCCTCCACCGCAATATCACACGCCAAATCCCACAGCTCCCGGTCCACCAGCGTGTGGATGTACATGTGCCGGAAAACACAGTGCATCACTAAATGCAAATAGTCCCGCACAATCGCTTCCTTCTCCTCCCGGTAGCGCAAAAGTACCCAGCGCGGTTCATAACACAATACCCGGCCATCCGTCCCCAAAGACAACGGTCCAGGCTGCAATATAAATTGACTCAGCGCAGCATCTAAAAAACGTAGGTTCACCAACAGCGTGTTCCGCGACAATAACAAAACTTCCCGCGCCAACGCTTCCGCTTGATTTCCCATAAGCGTCCTCTCCCTTCCTTTTCCTGCCCGTTCCGCTTCACAAAAAACGGATTCCGTTCCCTTATTATACTATCGGCCTTCAAGGTTTACAATACGCCGTTCGCACACTGTTCGACCATTTTACCAAAACTTCCGTCCAATAAAACGGACTTCTTTCCCAAATCCTTGCGCAAAAAATAGTTGCCTTTTTCACCAAGCTGTTGTATAACACCCCTCGAACAGAACCAACTTCACGTTCCGTTCCGGCAACTGAATACTTTGTCTTCAGGGCGGGGCGAAATTCCCCACTGGCGGTACAGTCCGCGACCGGGCGCTCAACAGCGCCCGCTGACCCGGTGCAACTCCGGGACCAACGGTACAGTCCGGATGAAAGAAGATGTGTGCAAATGACAGCCGCGCCTCCTTGCCTGTTTTTGCGCCTGAAAGACATGCCCTTTCAGCCGCCAATTCTAAAAAAGGAGCGCTTCTTTATGTCTCAACAAACCCGAAAATTGACCACCATCGCCCTGCTTACCGCTTTGTCCGCCGTGCTGATCGCACTCGTCCACTTCCCCCTCTTCCCCGCCGCCTCCTTCCTCCAGTACGACCCCGCCGACGTCCCTATCCTCATCGGCGCGTTCGCCTACGGCCCCGCCGCCGCACTCGGAATCACCGTGCTGGCTTCCTTTATACAAGCCTTCTTCCTCGGCGGTGACGGCCTCTACGGCTTCCTTATGCACGTGATCGCTTCCGGTATCCTGGCCGGCGTCGCCGGTACCGTCTACCGCCTCCGCCATACCCGCGCAGGCGGCGCAATCGCCCTCTGCGCCGGTACCGCCGCTATGGGACTGGTCATGATGGTCGCGAACCACTTCATCACACCCCACTTTATGGGCGTCCCTGCCTCCGCCGTCGATGGAATGCTGCTCCCCGTCATCCTGCCATTCAACCTCCTGAAAGCCGGTATCAACAGCGGTATCACCTTCGTGGTCTACAAGACCGTTTCCCGCTACGTCATCCACGGCGAAGATTGGAAAAAAACCAGCGCCCAGCCCTTGGCAGAAGAGAAAAGATAGCAAATCAGGACCGCGGAAAACCGCGGTCCTTTTTATCGCAATTTTTGCCTCTAATCCGAACAAAATCAAACTTATGTTCTGTTCTCCGGTTGACAAATATCCGCCGGGCTGTTAAAATACAAACTTGGAGAACAATCCCATCCCCCCAACTTCCTGTGTTTCTTCCTGCCGCCCGCAGACGAAATACCGGCCCGATTGGGATATACAAAAAAACAGGTGGTTATCTTATGTTTCGTTGGTTCAGAAAAAAACAGGAACCTGCCGCCCCGCCTCCCCCTCAGGAAACCGAACCCGTACCTGCTCCGGAACCTACCCTGGAAGACCGTATGCTGCGTATGGTCGCAGAACGCTTTCCCAACGCCGCCCTGGAAGGAAATTCCCTGCACTTCCCGGACTGCAACAACCTCTCTATGACCGTGCGCTTCTCCGACCTCGACGGCCCGCGCTTCCGCATGAAAGCACGCCTCGAACACCCGGACTTCTTCGGCCCGCTCCTGGAATCCGTGGCTTGGGCCGCCGAAAGCGACGAGGATAAAGCGCGCTTCGCCGCAGAACAGATCTCCGACACCGTCCTGGACGCCCTCCTGCCCGCCTTGAAAAAACCCGGAGAAACGGTTCCACCCGTCCAGCTCTGGGGCCGGGAACACCTCTTTACCGCCCACGTCTCCGGCGTGGTGCTGGTCAACGCGCAACAGCCCCCTGAAGGACGCGACTTGTGGAGCTTGATGAAACAGGCCGTGCTGGACTGCCTGGGTACCAAGAAAATCTACTGGGTCAAACTCTACCTGGCCCGGATCGGAACCGATACCGCCTCCTGCGAGGTGCGTATCAACGGCTGGGTCGTGCCCGAACTGACCCGTACCCTAGTGGAACTGGCCAAACATTGGCCCGCCGAAACCGCGCCGCTGCAATCCGCAAAACAGTACGTCATACTCGTGCAGGACGAAACTACCTACTCCCCCTGCCCCTACTCCTGGAAACAGGCCCTGGAATTGACCCGCTACGCCATCCGCCTGTTCGAAACCGGCACCGCCTACGACCAGATCCCTCAGGCCCTGGAAGCCGCTTCCCCAGACCCCTCCCTGGCCGAAGACGTCTTCTCCTTCATGCCCGAGCTGATGACCAAATGCCTGCTGCAAGATGTGAAAACGGCGAGCCAATTCTCCCTCGTCCCACCTTCCGGAGAGGCCGTCTCCCTCTGGTGTACCCAGTGCCGCGCCTGGACCGCCGTCTATCAGGCCGTCTGCGACCACCTCGGACAGGACCACCCCAGCCGCGAACAGTGGATGACTATCGTCGGAAACAGCGCCATGAGCCACACCTTGCGCAACGCCCTCAACGCCGGAAGCCATCCGGAAGATCTGATCCTCTTCCAGTCGTTCCAGGTCTCCGAACGTTACACCCTTTGGTGACAGACTCCGAGCCGTTCGGCAAATATGAGGAGGTGTCGGCTTGTATCACCGCTACGGGGACCTGTCGAAGTTCATCCTGGATGTGGAACAGCTGCGTATGGCAAAGGACGGGTATGTGTATATCTCGAAAGAGGAAGATTACGACATCGCAGCATACCTGGAAAGCAGCTTTGGCCCTCTGGAGAAAGCAAAGCCCTTTCTGGCCTTTCTAGCAAAACATATTGGCGAACTGGACGATCTCGTACAACGCTTCTACCAGAAAAAAAGAGTCAAAAACGGCGGGCGTGGGTATGTCTGCCTCCCTAGCTCTGTGGGCGTTTTACGGTTCGATTATTCCCAGAGCATGGAAGATGACCCCGATCCGCACGAAAAAGAGTTTCCTTTTGAATTGGAAACCATTTGCCTGGAAGCTCCAGACAAAATCCTTTTCGATTACTGGGGTACCATCGAAAATACACAGCTTGCCGTCATTTTTGAATGCAAAGAGAACCGCTTTTTCTTGCGGAAGTTCGGCGCTTTTGACCGTATCCCCGATGATTGGGAGAAATCCCAAACGGAACCGTGAGCTTGAGAAGAGGTGTTTTATGAAAATCGTCGTGATCGACGGGCAGGGAGGCCGTCTGGGTCGCCTGCTGGTGGAAGCCGTCAAAACCCGCCTGCCTCAGGCCGAAATCTGGGCCTTGGGTACCAACAGCACCGCGACCGCTGCTATGATGAAAGCCGGCGCGTCCTGCGGCGCAACAGGCGAAAATCCCGTCGTGCGCGGCGTCCCCGACGCCGACGCAATACTAGGTCCCGTCGGCGTCGTCGTCGCACACGCTATTTTAGGCGAAGTCACCCCCGCTATGGCCGAAGCCGTGGCCGCTTGCCACGCAAAAAAAATCCTGATCCCTATGAACAGCTGCGGCGTCTTCGTCGCAGGCGTCCGTGACCTCCCCCTCCCCGCCTACGTCGAACTGGCCGTTAGCCGCTTGGCCGCTGAACTGTCCGCTTGACAAATCCCTCCCCTTCCCTTACACTAAATGCGCGGGGATAAAAACACTGCCCGGTCGGTAGTCCGGGCTCGGGCCGCGCTCCCGTCAGTAGCCTTCCCTCCCAGGGTCGTCCGTTCCCCGACACGTCTTTTATGGGAGGATACTTCACAGCATGGAACAAAGCACTACGTTTACCGTGTGCTTCCGCGCGCCCTTTTGGGTCGGCATCGCGGAGCGATGGGATGAGTCGGGATATCAGGCCGCTCAGGTGGTCTTCGGCGCGGAACCAACCGACGCGCAAATCTGGCTGTGGCTGGACCGCGAATGGTACAAACTGCACTTCAGCCCGCCGGATACGGTAAATCACCCCGCCGCAGGACGTAAAAATCCGAAACGCCTCCAGCGCGAGGCTAGAGCGGCGACCCAGTCCCGCGGCGTCAGCACCCGGGCTCAGGAGGCTCTCAGCCGTCAGCGGGAACTGGATGCTCAGGCTCGCCAGAAACAACAGACCCAGAAAAAACAGACCGCAAAAGAGCAGAAGTTCCTGCTCAAACAGCGGAAAAAGCGCGAGAAAAAGAGCGGCAGGTAAATCCTGCCCTCTTTCTTCTTTCTATGGAACTTCCCGCATAACTTGGGACATGGAGGTGATTTCCCCATGCCCCTGTCCCTTTTTAACTTCCTCGCGGAGATGACGTCTAACCCTACCCTGCTCTGCACAACCGTCCTCATCTTGACCGTCCTCCTCGTCAACGGCTGGACGGACGCCCCTAACGCCATCGCTGGCGCGGTCGTCACCGGAGCCCTCCCCTTCCGGAGCGCGGTCCTGATGGCCGCCGTCTGTAACTTCCTCGGCGTACTCTGCGTCACCACCGTCAACGCCTCCGTCGCGGAAACGATCTATTCCATCGCCTGCTTCTCCGGCGGCCCAAAGACCGCCCTCACCGCCCTCTGCGCCGCTATGACCGCTATCGTCCTATGGGCCGCCGCCGCTTGGTGGTTCGGAATCCCAACCAGCGAAAGCCACGCCTTAGTCGCAGGGATCTCCGGAGCCGCCGCCGCTCTCGAAAACGACCTCTCCTGTATCCGCTGGGACTGCTGGCTGCGCGTACTGCTGGGTCTGCTGCTGTCCGTCGGCGCCGGCTTCTGGGCGGGTTACGCCACCCAAAAACAATTGCGCGCCCTCCACGCGCCTCCACGCTTCTTCCGCCTGGCTCAACTCCCAGGCGCCGCCGGACTCGCCTTCCTCCACGGCGCGCAGGATGGTCAGAAATTTATCGGCGTCTTCCTCCTGGGCGCGGCCCTCGCCCAGGGAAGAGACGATGAACAAACCTTCCTGATCCCCCTCTGGATGATGGCCCTATGCGCCGGGTTCATGGCTTTGGGTACCTTGATGGGCGGACGGCGGATCGTCGACACCGTAGGCCGCGAAATGGTCTCCATCGGACCTCGGGAAGGTTTAGCAGCCGACCTGGGCAGCATAGCCTGCCTGGCAGGCGCGACCGTGCTGGGACTGCCCGTCTCCACAACCCATACCCGTACCGCCGCCCTGCTGGGCGTGGCTTCCGCCGGAGACGGTAAGGCCAACTGGAACGTCGCCGGTGAGATCGCCTTGACTTGGCTCCTTACCTTTCCAGGCTGTATGGCCGTCGGCTTCGGTACGGCTAAACTCTTCCTCGCCCTCTAACCCCCGCACCAATCACCCGAACCCCGCATAGCCTATTCTGGAAGCAACCGTACAGGCGTTGCCTGCGAGTCTTTCAGAAAGGAACCTTACATCGTGTTACAAGCGCTTCTTTTTGCCGCCGGAGGAACCGGATTCACCGCCGCTATGACCGCCTTAGGCGCCGCTATGGTCTTCCTCTTCCGCCGCCAGTCCTCCCCTGCCCTGCATCGCGTCATGTTAGGCTTCGCCGCGGGCGTCATGATCGCCGCCAGTATGTGGTCCCTCCTTATCCCTGCCATCGAAGAGGCTCAGGCCCAAAATATGACCGCTTGGGTCCCCGCCGCTGGAGGCTCCATACTCGGCATCGCCTTCTTACTGGCTATGGACGCCCTGCTCCCTCACCTTACCCCAGATTCCTTCCACTGGCGCGAAGGTCGGACTTCCCGCCGCCGTACCGCCCTGCTGGTCCTCGCGGTCACGCTCCACAATATCCCAGAGGGGATGGCCGTCGGTATCTCCTGCGCCTTAGCCGCCCGAAGCGGCGACCCCTCCTTAATCACCGCCGCTATCGCCTTGGCTATGGGCATCGGCATCCAGAACTTCCCCGAAGGCGCGGCTATCTCCCTCCCCCTTCGCCAAGAGGGTATGAGACGCTGGAAAGCTTTCCTGATCGGCGCAGCCTCCGGCTTGGTCGAACCCGCCTTCGGCTTGCTCACCGTGCTGGCCGTCGGCTCCGTCCAGCCCCTCATGCCTTGGCTCCTCTCCTTCGCCGCCGGCGCTATGCTCTACGTGGTAGTCGAAGAGCTGATCCCTGAGGCAAACCTCTCCCAAGGCGGTCACGCCGGAACCCTCGGCGTAATGGCCGGGTTCCTTATCATGATGATCCTGGACGTCGCCCTCGGATAACCCCCTACAGCTCCTTCCGAATCTGACGCAGCGCGTTCTTCTCTAATCGCGAAACCTGCGCTTGCGAAATGCCTATCTCATTGGAAACCTCCATCTGCGTCTTCCCTTGGAAAAAACGCATCCTTAAAATCTTCTGCTCCCGCTCGCTTAAATGCCCCATCGCCTCCTTCAACGCAATGCGCTCCAACCAGGACTCGTCCGTGTTCTTCTTGTCCTTCACCTGGTCCATAACACAGATCGCATCCCCACTGTCCGAGTAGATCGGATCGTAAAGCGATACCGGTTCCAAAATCGCGTCCAGCGCAAAAACTACCTCTTCCCGCTTCAGCCCCAGAAGCTCCGCCACTTCCTCCACCGTCGGTTCCCGCTGGTGCTGCGCCATGTAGGCCTCCTTCGCCTGGAGAATCCGGTACGCCGTGTCCCGCATGGAACGCGATACCCGCATCGTACTGTTGTCCCGTAAATACCGCCGGATCTCCCCAACTATCATCGGAACTCCGTAAGTCGAAAACTTTACATCCAAATCTACGTTGAAATTGTCGATCGCCTTAATCAGCCCAATGCACCCTACCTGAAATAAATCGTCCGCGTTCTCACCGCGGTTCGTGAAACGCTGGATGACCGACAGAACTAAACGGAGATTCCCCGAAATCAGTTCCTCCCGCGCTTGACGGTCCCCCGCCTTCGCCCGGCGAAGCAACGCCTGCGTCTCCTCGTTCTTCAATACTTTTAGCTTGGAGGTGTTGACTCCACAGAGTTCTACCTTGTGCTGCATCGTGAAAACCTCCCGCCTGCGGATTGTACTGTTTCCAGTATCTCCGAGGCGGGAGGTTTCATACGGTCCGAAGAACCGCTAAATTTTTTATCGTTTGACCGCTTTCGATGGATTTTTGTAATCCGCACGGAAACGCATTTTAAAATACGGCCACAATCCACATTTGCAAATCAAGCCGAATCCCCTTCGTGTCCGCGCGATACTTTGCCCGTTTATCAAAGGCTAAACCGCCGCAGACCCTCTTCTAAAGACACCTCCGCCTTCCAGCCAGGTAAGAGCGGATATAACCGCACCGCTTGGCGGATCTCCCGCTCCGACGCCGGTCGCTGGCCCCAGACCGCTTCCAAACTGAGCCGGTTCACGGTAAGCATCCGTTCCACCGTTTCCCGTAACGTGAGCGGTTCAGGAGCGTTTACCTGAAAAGTCTCACTTCTCCACGCCCCGTTTTGCAGAAGCTGTTCCCCTGCCTGCCGGAACGCTCGGACTACATCGTCAATATAAACAACATCATAATCCTGACCGCCATCCGATAAAGCAAACCTCTCTCCACTTTGCGCCGCTCCTTTGACCAGATTCAGAAGTTTGGGCCGGTGGTCCCCAGGACCGTAGGTGTCCGAAAGTACCAACGTCACCGCACGAACCAAACCAGCGTCCGTGTAGTAGGCCAGCAGATCCGAAAAAGCCTGCTTGGTGGCCGCGTAGAGGTTCAAAGGTCGGTAACTTTCCCCGCCATAGTACGCCATAACAGTGCTGGCACAGACCAACGCAGGACAGCCGCAGACAGTCATCGCTTCCAGAAGATAGCCCCCAAACGTGATATTTGACGCGAGAAGCATCGGCGTGACTTCCGCCCCATGCGCCCCCGTGTAATACGCGGCCAGATGATAGACAACGTCAGGCTGGACCTGCCGTAAAGCCGCTTCCACACTGTCATAGCTGCCGTTTACCCCGATCAGCCGGACCTGTCCCTCAAAATCTCCGATGTACTCCCTTCGGAGCGGTTCCCGCACGAGTCCGTACACTTCACAGTCCGTCAGCAACGTCCGAGCCAGGCACGACCCAATATAACCCGTGATGCCGGTAATCAGTACCCGTTTCATGGCGTTTCCTCCGCCGTCAGAGAACCGTAACGCTCCAAAAACTCCGGAAAGTTGGGCAATGCAGCATCCTTATCAGACAAAATCACCTTCTCCACCCGCTCCAGCGGCCAATCAACAGCCAGCTGTGGGTCGTTCCAGCAGATACCTCCGTCAGATTCCGGGTCGTACCGGTCGCCGCAAAGATAACTGAACAGCGTGCCGTCCTCCAAAGCCAAAAAACCGTGGGCGAAGCCCTTGGGTATGTAGAGCAACTGCTTGCTTTCCGCGGAAAGATAAAATCCTTCCCACTGCCCGAACGTTTCCGAACCTTCCCGCAAGTCTACCGCTACATCGTAGACCGCGCCGCTGAGAACCTGTACCAGCTTGTCCTGACTGTGACGGCGTTGGAAGTGGAGCCCCCGCAAAACCCCCTTCTTGGAAAAAGAACGGAGTTCTTCCCAGGGAGCCAGCTCAATGCCGTGGGCGTCAAAGATGGACTTCTCAAAGGGTTTGGAAAGATATCCGCGGGCATCGAAGGCAACAAAGGAGGTGATGAGCGTTAGCCCAGAAATTGCAGTCGTCTGAAACAAAAAACCAGGCACGAAGTTTTCCCTCCCAAAAGTAAATCAAAGCGCATAGCAAACCGTCTCCACTAACGCATTCGTATAATGCCGTATGTACAGTTTATAGGAGGAATCCAACTCCCAAATGATTTGCGGTATCTGTACCACATCGGCGTTGGAGTGGTAAATACAGATCGCTAGTTTCGGATGAAACGTCTGAATCAACGCTTTCGCACCTCGGAGCGCCGCGCATTCCATTCCCTCTACATCCATCTTTAGATAGGTTACGGGTACACCTCCCAGCAGCTTGTCCAACGAATGTACCGGGATCGCTTCCGCTCCGGAAACCTCCGCTCTTGAGTTGGAACCATCGGCAGAAAATGAAATCGTTCCTGTGCAATCCCCTACAGCAGACCTGTAACAGAAGACATTCGGAAACCTTCTGGTATTCTCAAGAAGCCTTTCATAATTTTTTAGCTCCGGCTCAATGGCATGAATCGCCCTGTATCGGCCCCGCGACGCCAGACAGAACGCCTCAACTGTGTCCCCAATAAATGCCCCTGCGTCTATGAATACCTCCTCCGTTCCAAGAAACGGCTTCCCGCCAAGCGAATCGGGAAAGTACTGCGTCTCCCTGGGGAGCGCGACGGCGGCTAACGTCGCCGGATTTCGGTCAATCCGGTACCGGATCACCGCCTCATAGGCGTCTTTTGATTCCTGATCGGCCAGACCATCGTATATCTTCTCCAAATCCATTTGAACCCCCTGATAATACGCGGCAGTCTCAGGTTCTTCAAAATAGAGATCAAGCCGAAATACCTCTTTGGGCGGAACAGACAGCTTCATCAGTTGAGGCACAATCTGCGCCTCAAAGGGGACCAAGATCAGAACATTATAACTGGAATAAAGAGACGGGAGCCGGTCCGGACGGATTACCTTCCGCTCCCACTGCATAGTCCCCCACTTTTCCGGGTCATTGTCACAGATATACTCCACCGGAACCGTGATCTGCTCCAAAAAACCCGGATGAATGACCGGGGATTTCCCAAACAGTACCAGCGGAATCCCTGCCCGGTTGATCGCCGCAAACGTAGCCCGCTTTCGCTCAGACCACATACCCGCCTCAATGCAAACGTTACACATATAGGCCCTTTCTTTCATGATTTCCTCAATTTGCTGGGGCTTACTTCCTGCACACAAAGTAGTACCTTTGTGTCCGCAACTTCTGGGTGATCTCAGCCAAAGGAACTTCCGCGCCAAAATGACGTAAGGCAAATTCCTCCACCCCGTTTATCGCCTGCTCAACTGGAACCGTCTGCACATAGGAAAAACGCTTTTTAGCCTCCTCCCACACGGCGTCCAAGTCAGTCAAAATATGCCGCCTGCCGTCAGTGGGCATCCGAAGCTGTAACAATGCGTGAACGGTCAAGGCATAGAACGCATTCTCACAAGAAAAAATGAACCATCCGCCAGGTAGGACCCTCCGGGAAACCGCACCCAAAAGTCTCGGGATGTCCTCATACATACCTATGTCCCGGTTCAGATATACGCACGTGAATCGCTGTTCGTGAAATGAACCGCACAGACCGTCTACCAAATCCGGGACGTATTGAGCCGCGTCCGAATGCGGGAGCAAATCAGGCAAGTACTCTTTCTGACAGGTCAACTGACTGATCCCACAGCTTTGCCCCCTCCGCCGTAACTCGTTGCGTATCTGAAGCGGCGTGTCACCCATTCCGCAATCTATGCCCAGCAACGTCACGGCACCTTGAGACGGCAAAACCTGCTTGAAAATTTGTACGGCCTGGTAATCATAGCAAAACCCGTTCCCCCATGCGTCTACCCCGTTCTTCTTTTCAAACAGCTCTCGACCGTATACCAGCGTCCCTTCCCTTATCTGTCCCTCATTTCCGGTAACGCTGCCAAAATGATAACAGGCTACATCTCCGCACACGATCTGCCGGTACCCAGCCCGCCGCGCCCGTAAGCTGAAATCGTCATCCCAATACTCCATAGAATAAAAATAGGGATCGGCAAAGCCTAACTGATTGACCGCCTGCGTCCGATATATCCCCAGCGGCGGCATCAGCCGCGCCCGATCACTCCAGCGGGATGGATCTGGACCGTTTCGCCGGTTTGCCCAGGCTATAAACTCCTCCGGGTCATCTGTAGGCGCATCCAACATCTGAAAATTGGAAATATTGGGCGTGGCAGGGACTGCAACGGCAATCTTAGAATCGGATTCCATGCAGTTCAAAAGAACGCGCGCCCAGTCTTTCGTCACAAGAACGTCATTGCTGACAAATGCAAAATATTCGCTTTGGCAGAGTTGGAACAGTGTCGCAAACATATACATACGGACGTTTTTCTTAAAATGGATTACCTTTCCGACCCCAAGACCCTCAAAATATTCCAGCGTCCCGTCTGTGGACCCGTGGTCGATCAAAATCAACTCCGCGTTCAGCGCGTCAAAATCCGTCTCCTTGAGAAGCTGCTTGATACATCGCTTCGTCGTTTCCAGATGGTTGTAGCCTGCGACCACAACAGTAAGTTTATATCGCGCCCGCCCGTCCTGGTCTATATAAAAGTTCCGGTCATGCTCTGCAAATTCCGTCCGGTAGTACCGCGCCATTTCTTCCGGGTCCGGATAGATCATACCCCAGAAATACAACGACTCCTTGAGCTGCCGCAGAAAAGGAAATAACTGAAACTCCATCTTCATGGCCGCTCGTTCCGGACGGTCCCCCTCGATGGAACGCAATATCTCTTCCAGCGTATCCTGTATGTTTTCCAGCATCTCAGAGGTGTAGGCGTGTTCCAACTCGCTCACCAGCGGCCCCTGCGCGGACGCCACCGTCCGAACCGCCGCCTCCAAATCCGACAACAGCCCTAAAGCTCCCTCCAGATCCCCTTCCGTATACCGCTCCAGCAACTCCAGACTGGCCCCACAGGCGGTCTCTGTCAGATCCAGAATCTGTTGCAAAATTTCCCGGTCGTTCTCACTGACCATAGCCCTGCCTCCCCGCTGCGTACCAAAACTCGTTCATGTGTGAAAATACGCCGCAATCTGCTTGCCCATGCAGACCTCCGCATTCTCTCCGGACAGCCACGCTTTGGTCCACGCTACCGTCTCGGCCACCGCGCGCTCAATCGTCCATCGAGGCTTCCAGCCCAGTACTGCGCGGATCTTGGAACTCTCTAATTTCAACACCGCGTCCTCATGCGGACCGTTCGCACCGCAGGCCTCCCAGCAGGCAGACTCCCCCCATGAACGACAGAACAACTCCACCAGAGCTTGCGCCGTTACACAGCCAGTACTTTCCGGGCCGACGTTATAGCTCCCAGACAGATTCCCGTCCTCATACTGCCTCTGCGCTATGAGCAAGTACGCGGACAGCGGTTCCAACACGTGCTGGTAAGGTCGGACCGACCCCGGATTGCGTATCGGAACCGGTCGGTTCTCCCGTACCGCCCGGATACAATCCGGAATGAGCCGGTCCGCAGCAAAGTCTCCCCCGCCAATCACATTCCCCGCACGCGCGGTGCTGATCGCTACGCTGCCATCCGAAAAAAAACTGCGCCTGTAACTATCCGTCACCAACTCCGAACAGGACTTTGAGTTCGAGTACGGGTCAAACCCATTCAGCACGTCGCTTTCCCGATACCCCCATTGCCACTGACGGTTCTCGTAAACCTTGTCCGTGGTCACATTGAGGAAACTCCTTACATAGCCAGAACCGCAGATACATTCCAAAATGTGGACCGTCCCCATAACATTCGTGGAATACGTCCCCACCGGGTCTCGGTAGCTCTCCCGAACGATAGGTTGGGCCGCTAAATGGAACACGATCTCCGGCTTTGCCGCCTCAAACGCGCGCCGGAAAGCCTCAAGATCCCGAACGTCCCCCTCTATGGAACGCATCCGCTGCCCTAAACCGATGATACGATACAAACTCTGCTCAGCCGGCGGCAGCGCATACCCCGTAACTTCCGCCCCAGCTAAAAGCAACACCGAACACAGCCAACTGCCTTTGAATCCAGTATGCCCGGTCACAAAAACCCGTTTGCCTCGATAAAAATCCAGCATCTCTTCACCATACGCGCCATGGCGCGTTCCTTTTCTCCCAGCGTTCTTCCAGCCAGATCTTGTCCCGCTGCGTGTCCATGCACTGCCAGAACCCGCCGTGCTTGTAGATCCCTAATCGACCGCCCCGCGCTAACCGCTCCATCGGTTCCCGCTCCAAAATACAGCTTTCATCTTCGCTCAGGTAATCGAATACCTCCGGCTCCATGACCATGAACCCGCCGTTGATCCAGCCGCCATCTTCCTTGGCCTTCTCCCGGAAACCTGTCACCGTTTGACCTTCCAGGTCCAGAACCCCAAATCGGCCCCCAGGCTGCACCCCCGTGAGCGTCACCACTTTGCCGGAACGCCGGTGCTGCTCCAACAGAGCGTTCAAATCTACGTCGCTCACCCCGTCGCCGTAGGTGAGCAGAAACGCTTCGTCCCCGATGTACTTCTGTACCCGCTTCACCCGTCCGCCTGTCTGCGTGTTCAGTCCAGTGTCCACCAACGTCACCCGCCAGGGTTCCGCTACGTTCTCATGGACCGTCATGCGGTTGCCTGCGGAGAAGTCAAACGTCACGTCCGACCGGTGCAAGTAGTAGTCCGCGAAATACTCCTTGATAATATGGCCCTTGTAACCGCAGCAGATCACAAAATCGTGGAACCCAAAATGAGAGTAATACTTCATGATATGCCACAAAATGGGCTGCTCTCCAATCGGAATCATGGGTTTGGGCTTTAAGTAGCTCTCCTCGCTGATGCGGGTCCCTAAACCACCAGCCAGTATCACAACTTTCACTGGACAAGCCCTCCCATTACCGGAGCTTCTGCACCCTCAATCCAATAGGATACCTTTTGGTAGGCTTCGCTCTGCTTCAACGCCGCAACCGCCGGGTCGTCTGGGGAAAATCGCGCCAGAACACTTCGGACCTGCTCCGCCAAAGCCAACAGTTCCGCCGAAGAGATCGGAAGAGCGTCGTGTAGGGAAAGAGTGTCTTGGTATGTGTA
>CANDKT010000055.1 GCA_947385365.1 uncultured Bacillota bacterium
GGGGTAGTGGTGTCCTTAGCCAAAACTTTCACAGCACCCTTAGTGCTATCGAACTTTTTGTCGATGCTGAACTCTTTTCCCTTAAAGTTCACAGTGATGCTAACGCCGCCGACAGGCATTGTGAACTTGACTTGGGTGGAACCGTCAGTAGTGGTTACCGGAGTAGTTTCCACAGCAGCGTCCGAGCTATTCTTGACTTCGATGGTTCCGTTAAGCTCAAAGCCCGGAATCGGCTTTGCGGTAATGGTCACCTCAGCGTCAGTGGGGGCCGTGTAGGATTTGACTCCGTTATCAGTAGTCTCTGTCACGTTGGCACTAAACTCCACTGTGCCGTTTGCACCGGCCGTCAAAGTGATGGGTTGCGCCTTCGCCTTGAAGGTCACGCTGAACTCGTTGGAGCCATCTGCACCCTGATAATTGGAAATGGTAAGGGTTGCTACGCCAGTGGTAGTATCGATGCTGAACTCGCTCTTGCCAGTAGTAGAAGGATTATACGTTTGATTGTTATATGCCAGCTCATTCAGCTCATAACCAGCCTTGGGCGTAACAATGATTTTCACCTCGGAATCTTTCGCAACGGTGTATGCATGGTTGCTGTCTTCCTCAGGCTCTTGCGCGTTGGTATCTCCGTCTTCCGTGAATTGAACAACCACTTCGCCGGGTTCATTTGCAGGGATTGTACCAATTCGGGTAAGTGTAACCGGTGTCATGTAGTTCACGCTCAGGGTCAGATCTCGTGCGGGCATATTGAACGTGAATGTGTTGTCAGTACGGGTAGCATCGGCAGGCAAACCTGTTACCGACTTGACCGTGGAACCGGTAGGCGGCGTAAAGGTGATGCTCACACTAGTGCCACATTGGATATTGTTGAGTGTCGCTGCGGCAGTTTTGATATCCTGAGGAGTTTGGCCATTAAACGATACCGTACCACCCTCATTATTCTGAGAAACTGTAACACTATGTTTTGTCACAAACTCGACAGAGAACTTGAGATTGCCCAAGATCTTGCCTGTGCCAGCTTCGAGTTTGACCGTGTAGACATTATTATTAAGGTCATCCTCAGTCAAATTCTTAGTTTCAGTGATGTTACCAGCCTCGTCAGTAACGACGAGCTGCATAGATCCGGTCTTGATTTCATAGTTGGATTGTTTTGTAACGGTAAACTTCACCGTTTGGCCGATAGTGGCTGTTATATCATTTGTTTTATTTGTGTTATCAACAGCAACTACCACAGAACCGCCAGTATCCCCAGCTACGCCGTTTGTTTTCACTTCTGTTGCGACTGTGTACTGGATTTTCTCATAGGTAACGGTGATAGTGATATCCTTACCACTGTCCGCCTTGACGACATCGTTCTTCATGGAGATCGAATATGTGCCAGGGTCGTTAGCGTTTGCTTCCAGGGCTTTATCAAAGTCGATTGGTGTCAGTTTATCAAGCACCTCAGCATAAACCCTGGCCTTGAAATTCACGCTCTTGACTGTGTAGCCAGGCTCGGGTGTAACCTTAACAGAGAGTTCGCTGCCATTGTGAATGTTAAGGTTATCAAGGTCAGTTTCCGGATCGTCAGCATTGTCCAGATAAACCTCCACGTTGCCCAATGCGGAGCCGTCGCCAGGGGCTGCATCTGCACCCATATACTCCTTCTCGGCCACTTCCAGTGTGTAGTTGGCCTGTCCAAAGTTAGCCGCAACGGTGACATGAGCGGCGGGCATCTTGAAGGTGTAGGTGGTAGCGTTTACCTTAGTCACAGTCACTGGAGTGTCTGCTGTTGCACCCTCTTCTTTGTAGGTAACATGCAGAGAGCCCTCTACCAACTGCTTACCGATAGCGGGTTCAACCGTAAGGGTCACAGTTTGGCCAGCGTTGGCCACGGGTTTCTTGGTAGTTGCATCAACGGAGGGAGTTGCACCGTTGACCTTGGAAACTTTCACGGTGCCGATAGTCTTAGCTGTCTCAACGGTATCCTTGACCTCGGCTTCGGTGATGGTGTAGTCAATGGCATTGCAGGTCACTTTGACCTTAACCTTATTAGCACCAGTGGCGGGCGCATTCACTGTGTATGTTGTGCCAGCAGTGGTTGTAGTTGTAGCCGTAGCACCTGTGACCTCACCGATTTCATAGCCAGCATCCACCTTAGAGATAGCCATAGTGACAGTAGTGCCGGTGGGGACTTTCATCAAGCCGGTCTCGCTTGTCACGGGGGTTGTGCCAGTGCCAGCGGAAGCGGAAAGCGTCACGGTGAACTTCGAAGCAGTTTCTTTATTTGCTACTTCGGAGCCGTTCATGATCTTAGGCTCATAAGCCTTGTCGCCGTCCATGACGCTGACTTCGTAACCGTCAGTGATGGTGTATTTGCCGTCTTTATTCGGCGTCAGGGTCGCGGCGAGTTCCGGAGCGATGTAGCTATCGCCGGGACGCGCAGAGAACACGGGGCCGGTTTTGGTAGCGTCGTCGGGGTTCTTGATTGTGAACACCGGCGTTGTCGGGTTCGAAACGATACCGCTTTCTCCCTCGGTTTTTGAATGCTGGAAAATACCGATTTGGTCTGCGTCAGGCAGATTAAAGGTGCCGCCCTTAATTTCAACCTTAACAGCAGCTCTCTTGTCAGAGGTTGCAGCATCGTTGTTACCGGTGAGTTCCCCAGCATCTACCCAATCCGGGACCCAAAGGCCGATGAACGTATCAGCATTTCCGTTGAAGGTACCGCCGTTGATGACAAGGTCACCGCCGAATACTTCTCCGAGATTGCCGGTGTCTTTGTCTTCAGTACTACAAACGACAACGCTGTCCTTAAACTCACCGCCGTTGATGGTAAGCTCACTATTAGTGTATTGAATATCATTTTGTGTATCTACCCATTCCCACACTTGGACGACGCCCTCAAAGGTACCGCCTTCAATAGTGGTTTTACCAAAGGACTGAATAGAACGAGTGTTTATATCTCCGTTATTGTTCACCACTTTGTCGATGGTACCGCTGAAGATATTCATTTCGCCAAGCTCTTCTACCTTGAGGGGAGAATAGGAGCCTGTATTCTGACCACGATCGACCTTAATAGTGAAGTCTTTATCATCGTCCTTTACGCCAATATTGATTACACTGTATCTGTCCGCCTCAACATTGGTCATGCAGTTAGAAATCGAACCGCCGCCTACGCTGTCCTTGATGGTCAGGTTGACTTTATTGTCTTTGTCTCTACCGCGGGCCGAAACACCGTAGCCGTCTTTCTTATTGGTATGGCTGGTCAGCTCCTTGCCGTTCAGGTCAAGCGTGTAGGTTCCGACTGTTGTGAACTTCAGAGCAGGATTGAATGTGCAGTTATCCAGCAGCGTGATGGTAACAGGACTAGTTTTCTTTTGTGCCTCTGTAACTGCTGTGTTGATGTCGGTGTAGTAATCGGTTGTAGCACTTTCGCCAGTTCCAGTAGTCACCGACACCTTAGCCTGCGTATACGTTGCGGTCAGCACGACAGACTCAGCGGGCATGGAAGTAAATGCATATTTACCATCGCTATCAGGCGAAGGCAATGTCACACCAGTTGCTGGTGTCGTGACAACAAGCGGATTGGTTGTAGCAAGGATATAGTAATTTCCAGCCGTATCCTTAGCATACTTGCTTGGAATAACGTCAACGTTCGCACCAACTATAAAAGTTTCTGGGTGTGTCACAGCTTCCTTTGTTGAGTCCGTAGTCATGAGCTTACCAGTAATGTCTTTGTACTCAACAGTAAGCGTGAACGGTTTTGCCTTGAAGGTCACATTAACGGTGATATCCTGCTCCGGCATCTTGAACTTATAGTTCTTGTTGTCAGTTGAGGTGCCTTGAGAAGGGACCTCCGTTGCGCCTACGTCCACCTCTTCAGTAGTAGTATCCTTTTTTACTACTTTAAAGGTATCAACTTCATAGCCAGAATTTGGAACAGCAGCTATAACTATGTCTGCACCAGCGGCAGCAAAATACTGGCTACTTGTATTTGCGTCTATGTTTGATGTCACAGTACCATTGCTGGAAGATCCAAAGGTCAACTCATAGAGCTTTGCAACCGTGACAACGACATCACAGTCAGTTGTCATGCTGAGAGATTGGGTGAAGGTGAGGTTGTCATCAGATGTAAGCTTTTGCTCTTCCTCGTTCACCGTCAAGTTGGTCACTATATAACCACTGGGAACTGTGACGGAGAGTTCCGGTGTCTTATCCGAAGAAATCGAATACTCGTTAGTAGTATTAGAATCAGGATTTACCTCACTACTATCTACCTTGACGGTTTTGGTGATGTTGGAAGCTCCGGATGGCGCATTCACAGTAACCGTCAGCTTGGGAAGCCGGAACGATGCAGTTACATTGATGGGTTCCGTGGGCATTTCGAACGTGTATACGTTGGGATTAGTTTCGCTTTTGGTGGCTGTGACAGGGGTATTGCCTGTTCTAGTCACCGTAACCGACCCAAGGATATAGCCAGTTTGCGGTGTTCCGGTAACAACGCCAATAGAACCCGCCCTCATCATAGTGTCTGTCGCATTCCAAGTATCATCACCAGAATCGGAAGAGACAGCTATTGTACCAACAGTCGCAGAGTCAGACGGCTGATTGACGGTAACCTTGCGATAATCACCTAGGAACTCCGCCAAAATCTCCACGTTAGCGTTGGGCATAGTGAAAGTGTAAATGGAGGGGTTGGTTTCATCTGGGGTAGCGTTTTGAGTATTCTCACCCGTGGCATCAGTGTATTTGTACTTTACACTTTTGATAGTATAGCCGGTGGAAGCTACCACATCCAAGGTAACCGTGTCGCCTTCTATAGCGGTTGAAGTCTTCGGAGTTGCTTTGCCGCTAGTCTTATCCACACCTGTAATATTGTGAATCTGCTTGAAGTTCACCTTCACATTGACATCAGCATCGGGCATTGTAAACGTGTACTTATTTTCAGCACTCTTCACAACGTCGACCGTCTGATTGTCGCCGTAGGTGACAGTCACCCCATCATCGGGAACCTTGTATTCACCAGTCTTGGGATTGGTGGTGATGGTCACAGTATCGCCGAAGTAGGCTTTTCCAGGATTCCTGGGCCAGCTCGTCATATCGGTATCAATAGGTGTAACCGCTACATCTGCTTTGTTCTCTGTAGAGGTTCCGTCGACCTTAACTGTACGCTCCGTCTTTTTGAAGGTTATGTCCACAACGGTTCGATCGCCGCTCGGCATCTCAAAGGAGTATGTTCCATCCGTATTCCTCTGAATACCTTCAGTGGAATCATTGAGGAGTATAGTATCCACAAGGAAACCTTCTGCAAGCGTCAGTGTGAGCTTAATTGGAGTACCTGGGGTAACATAACCGGGATTTGTCCACGAATTAGGAGCCCCATCATAAGCCAAGGTAACAACAGCAGCGCGACTGGGATTGCCGATGATATAGAGGGGAGAACCCGTGCTGTTAGCCGCCGCAAAAACCTCATTGACTTCGTCTTCAGCCAGCAGCATGATTTCATCTGTTTCATTCACTTCCGGTACGCTCTCAACAGCGAACGCGGACGCGGGGAACAAAGAAATAATCATGCAAATGGAGAGGATCGTTGCTAAAATCCTTTTCTTCATTCAAAAGCCTCCTGTACTTAAGTACATAATTCTGGTTTGAAAGAATCAATGTACGTCAGGGAGGCCCCCGGATGAAGCTGATTACCCACGGCAGGCTCAAGAGGCGACGCCAAATGGGCGGACTGTCCCGGGTTTTCGGGGGACCGCATATCAAAATTGGGCTGCCGCGCTGCCTGGGAAGCAACGGCAGCAGCAGAACCATCATTACGATCACCCCCCTACTTTCGGCTGGGGCCGCTCTTCTCGTCCGAAAAGCGGCTTACGCAAATTAAACGCGGACGCAGAAAGGGATTTTTGCGAGAACCAGCGCCCGTCAGTTTGGCCGTTCTGCTTACTCCACTTCGGAGTCTATTAAGCATACCACAAATTCCACCCTTTTTCAATGGGAATCGAAAATATTTTTTCTTACATAATTTTCTAACAAAAAAGCGCAAAATTCGACAAAATGTGAATCAATGGGGAATATGAGAAATTCTTGAAAAATGGAAGAAAGTGGGAAAATCGCGCATAATTTTATACCAAACCTGCCACCCTACACCTTGAGGTGATGGAATGGATTCCATATGGCTGAAAACGGCGCGGTTGCCTGCATTTGACGCGCTCCGGTCGGATATAAAAACGGACGTTCTGGTCATCGGCGGCGGAATGGCCGGAACCTTGTGCGCCTACTACCTCTCCCAGGCGGGAGTCGACTGCGTCCTGGTGGAAGCAGAACGCCTTTGCTGCGGAATCACCAAAAATACCACGGCGAAAATCACCGCTCAACACGGCCTAATTTACGACAAGCTGACCCGGGAATTTGGAACAGACCGCGCCCGCCTCTACTTGGAGGCCAACCAGAACGCCTTGGAGAAATACCGCACCTTGTGCCAGAACATCAACTGCGATTTTGAGGAACAGGACGCTTTCGTCTACTCCACCGACCGCCGGAAGCTGGAACGGGAACTGAACGCCTTGGACCAGCTCGGCTTTGCCGCGGAGTTCGAGGAAGCAAAAAATATCCCCCTTCCTTTACTCGTGGCGGGCGCGGTGAAATTCAGGCGTCAGGCGCAATTCCACCCCTTAAAATTTATCGCCGCCATCGCGGAAAACCTGCGGGTCTTTGAACACACCAAAGTTCTGGAACTGGCTCCAGGCCAGGCCGTCACCAGCGGCGGGACCGTTTCAGCAGAAAAAATCGTCGTCGCCACACACTTCCCCCTGCTCAACAAGCACGGCGGCTACTTCCTGAAACTGTACCAGCACCGCTCCTATGTCCTAGCCCTGAAAAACGCCCCGAATGTTCACGGAATGTACCTCGACGAAAACGAAAAAGGACTTTCTTTCCGAAATTACCGCGACTTGCTCCTCTTAGGCGGCGGCAGTCACCGGACAGGTAAACAGGGCGGCGGTTGGACGGAATTGGAGCGTTTCGCTCAGCAGCACTACCCCAGCGCAAAGAAAACCGCCCGCTGGGCTACGCAGGACTGTATGACTTTGGACGCCGTCCCCTATATCGGACCCTATTCCAAGCGTACCTCTGGGCTTTACGTCGCCACCGGCTTCAACAAGTGGGGCATGACCTCCTCTATGGTCGCCGCAGAAATCTTGACAGACTTGGTGCTAAATCGGGAAAATCCCTACCTGAAACTGTTTTCCCCGTCCAGAACTATGCTCCGTCCCCAATTAGCCGCAAACGCTTTGGAATCCACTCTGGGACTTCTGACTCCTACCACACCCCGCTGTCCCCATATGGGCTGCGCCTTGAAGTACAACGCCGCTGAACACTCCTGGGATTGCCCTTGCCACGGCTCCCGCTTCGCTGAGGACGGCTCCCTCATCGACAACCCGGCCACCGACGGCAAACAAAAACTAGGATGAAATGTACCCGGCTCTGACCCGCTGACGGCCTGCCCTCTCCACCGCTTGCTGGGCTTCCATGCCCGCCATAAAAATCAACAGCTTCAAAACTTGCTCCGCAGGCATTTCTGCAATTTTCTTTACCGCAATCTCCTTACTCGTGTCGTGCATAGTGTCCCCTCCCTTCCGTTGAATGATTCAAGTATAAATAAACTCATTCTATTTGTCAAGATGTTTTTCTTGACTTATTCAAGTTTTCCTGATATGGTATGATTCATAGGAGGTGTGGCTATGAATCAATGTGATCGAATCAAGCTCATATTGCAGGAAAACAACCTGAAACAAAAACAATTAGCGGCTGAACTGGGCGTGACAGAAAGCTATATTTCAAAGCTCTTGAGAGACCCTGACATCCGGCTTTCGCAATCCCTCGCAACGCTGATTGAAGAAAAATATGGATACAGCGCGGATTGGGTGCTGAACGGAGAAGAACCAAAGCTAAAACAAGTAAGCAAAAACAAGGGATTATCCGAACTTCATCAAAAGGCGCTGACTCAGCTGGAGAAAATGAATCATGAACAGGTGAAAGCTGTCCTTGCCTTTCTCAACTCGCTGGATGATATAGAAAAATCCCTGCTTGGCCGTTCTGATGACTGATGTCTGAGCAACAAGTGTATCAGACATATGGGCCTCAGAAAATCCCATAGGGTTGCTCCCGTTCAGCCTATCTTAACCAGCGCGATGTCAGACGGATTTTGTCCGTCTGGCATTTTTTGTTTCGGAAAACATATCCATGAACCGAGGTGATACAACTTGGAGAACGTTCAAAAAGATTTGCTCCGCGTCCTTCTGGACCGCATTCGTGTCCTTGGCTTGATATCGGATTCCGAATGCTCCCAAGCAACTGACCTGCTGTACTCCACCGCTGCACTCCCGCCGTTCTTCCGCCCGGCAGAGGAGACGGGCGAATGTGGATGTACTTAGAATACGTGAGGAACTGCGCCGCGGAAAGACCATCTACGACTTGCCCCTGCGCGTGACCTTCTACGCCAGAGTCTCCACCGATAAGGACGAACAGCTCAACAGTCTGGAAAATCAGGTGCAATACTACACGGAGCTGATTCAGAGCAGGCGCAACTGGATGTTTGTGCCGGGGTACGTCGATGAGGGAATTTCCGGTGTCAGTACGCAGAGGCGGGATGATTTCAATCGGATGATACGGGACGCCAGAGCCGCGCGGTTTGACTTCATCATCACGAAGGAGATCTCCCGATTTTCCCGCTCCACCTTGGACAGCATCAAATACACCCAGGAGCTGCTGGAATATAATGTCGGGGTGCTGTTTCAGAACGACAACATCAACACCTTGGACAGCGACAGCGAGTTTCGATTGGTGGTCATGGCGGGGGTGGCGCAGGACGAGGTACGCAAGTTGTCCGAACGGTTGAAGTTCGGGTTCCGCCAGGCCATCAAGAACGGCCATGTGTTGGGCAATGACAAGCTGTGGGGGTACGATAAGAAAGACTGCGTCCTCACCGTCAACGAGTCGGAAGCGCAAGTGGTGCGGCGCATCTTCGACCTCTACGCCAACCGTCAGATGGGGATACGGCGCATCTCCCAGACGCTGCTGGACGAGGGGTTCACCAGCCGCGAGGGGAATGCGTTCAACGTTCTGACCATCCGGCACATCCTGTGCAACCCCAAGTATAAGGGCTGGTACTGCGCCAACAAGTCCCGGACGGTAGACTACCGCAGCAAGCGGAAGGTTTACCTGGATGAGAGCGAGTGGGTGACGTACCCCGACCCGAACGTCCCAGCCATCGTATCGGAGGAGCTATGGGACCGGGCCAACGCGCTTTATAAGCAGCGCAGCCGTCAGATGAAGCAGCACCAGAGCGCCGCGGGGTTTCACAACCGCTACGCTTACAGCGGCAAGGTTGTCTGTGGGGAACACGGCGTCAGCTATCACCGACAGGTTCTGAAAAGCGCCGGGGGAGACAAGGAGGTCTGGCAGTGCCGGGAGTACCGGAACCGGGGCCGGGCGGGGTGTTCGTCGCCACAGCTCCACACCGCCGAGCTGGACCGGCTCATGGCGGAGATTTTCGACCGGCTGGTGCAGGACAAACAGGCGATCATTGACGCGGTGGTATCCGTTCTCCAAGCGCTTCCCGACCGCCGTGACAGCGTTGGAGAGATTCGCCGGATAGAAAAAGCCCTGGCCGCGCTCCGAGCCAAAAAGGACCGTCTGTTGGAAATGAGCGTGGAGGGAGTCATCAGCATGGCGGAGTTCAAGCAGCGCAACAACGGGTTCAACGAGCAGGCGGAGGGCTTAGGGCGGCGGCTGGCGGAGCTTCAGGCGGAGAAGGGCGGTCAAGCTACGGCGCGATTGGAAGAGGTCCGGGCTGTGTTGGAGCAGGAATTGACCTTTCAGAATGGCATTTATTCCGCTCTGGTCACGGCGATTCTGGACCATATCGTGGTAAAGAAAGGCAGCACCAAGGAGGTGCTGCACTTAGATGTCCACCTGAAATTCGGCGGACCCTGGGAGGCGGTCCTTGACCGAAAACGTGCTTCCATTGTCTGCGTTCCCGCTTGAGGGGACCGGGTCAAAGGTTCAGGGTCAACAGGATGGAATCGTCTTCCAGGACCTCTTCCCGGTCCACGGTCATGCCGTACTGGGCCAAACTGCACATCACTTTGTCGTAGGTAAATTTCTGGACATTGCGTCCGTACTCGTTTTCCAATGCGTCCAAGGAGTCCAGAAGTTCCTCCATATCGTCCACGCCGGTAGCTTCCAGCTGGAAGGGGACGTCCGCAGAGGCGCGGAAGTAGCGCAGGACCCCGGCGTCGGTGGAGACGGTGTACTCATTGGGGGAAGCGGCGGTGAAGGAAAGGCCATGCTCGCGTAGAGTCTGTTCCAGGAGCGCGGCATCGGAAAAGATGGTTTCCACGGCGGGCAGGGAAGCGCCTTCGGGCTTCTGCTTGCAGAGGATGGCGGCCACGGAGGAAGCCAGCGAGACATTGAGGGCAATCGCCAAGGGGACCAAGGTCAGCGTCATAGACATATCGGTACAGCTCCTTAGGATGTAAGTTTTTCAGTTGGTTTCGGCGTCGGTCAAAGCTCAAAGTCTACGATCCGCCCGCCCTGTACGGCTCTAGGTGCGCCGCTGTCGTCCTGGAACACTTCCCGGTCCTCTTTGGCGGTGGCCAGCACCGCGCGGGTCGCGGCCCACTGTCGCAGCGCGGCGATCTGCTCCTTCTGCGTGACCGAGAGGGGAACGGAATCCTGTACACTTTTCAGTAAGTCCTCGCGCCGCAGGCCGCGGCTGGCGAAGAACGCCTCGTAGAGCGCGGAGACGACGGCCTGTTCGATCTCCGCGCCGGAGAAGCCTTCGGTCAAGGCGGCCAGCTCCTGGCAGATGCCGGAGAACGGGTCGACCTCGTGGGCGACGGGGGAGCCGGACAGGCGTTTTTCCAGATGGAGCCGGAAAATCTTCTCCCGTTCCCGACACGTGGGCAGGTCCACGAAGAAGATTTCGTCGAACCGGCCCTTGCGGAGCAGTTCGGGAGGCAGGCGGCTGATGTCGTTGGAGGTGGCGATGACGAAGACCGGCGCGGTCTTGTCCTGCATCCAGGTGAGGAAGGTGCCGAACACGCGGGCAGACGTGCCGGAATCGCTGTCGGAGCGCGTTCCGGCGAAGCCTTTTTCGATCTCGTCCACCCACAGCACGGAGGGTGCGACCGCTTCCGCGGTGCGGATAGCCTTGCGCATATTCTCCTCGGAGCTGCCCACGATACCGCCGAAGATACGGCCCATGTCCAGTTTCAGCAGAGGCAGCCCCCAGATTGCGCTCATTGCTTTTGCGGTCAGGCTCTTGCCGCAGCCCGGGACGCCCGCGATCAGCACGCCTTTCGGGGCGGGGAGCCGGTACGCCCGCGCCTGTTCCAGCCAGGAATTGTTCCGTTTGAGGAGCCAGTTTTTCAGGTTCTCTAAACCGCCGATGTCGCTCATATCCAGGTCGGAGCGGACGAACTCCAGCACGCCGGTTTTTTTGACCACCTGATTTTTCTCCTCGTGGATGACCGAGATGGCTCGGTTGTCCAGACCTCTTCCGTTGACGATGGCCCGGCAAAAGGCGTTTTCCGCTTCCTGGATGGTCAGGCCCAGCGCGGAACGGACCAGTTCCTGTTTTTCCGCGGCGGTGAGCCGGATGTTTTCGGGGGACAACCCCTCGCACAGCTCGTCCAGTACGGACTCGATCTCTTCCAGCGTGGGCAGTCCGAAGTCCAGGACGGAGATCTCCTTTTCCATATCGCAGGGGATCAGGAGCTGCGGCGAGACGAAAACGACGGTTTTCCGACTGCTTTTCAGGTCCGGCAGGATGTTCCGCAGGCGGCGTATCAGTCCGTAGTCCGGGCGGCTGGCGCGGTCCGCGCCGAAATAGACGTGGAAATCTTTCAGGATGAAGATGGCGTCCTCCTCGCTGCGGCCGATGTAGTCGATGGCCGCGGCGGGTTGGAGTGTGTCCGGCAGGCGGCGGTCCCCGCAGACGAAACCGGTCGTCTGCGTCCAGACGTAATTTTTCCGGCTGGTCCGGATCAGTTCCGGGTTCCCGGACGCCCGGTCGATGATCGCCGTCACCCGTTCCTCCTCGTAGGTGGGGATGTAGATGTAGGGGAACCCTGCGTTAATCAGCTCCGCGAACTGACGTTCAAAATCGCTGTATGACATAAGGCCGTTCTCCTCTCACAAAATGGCCGCTTTTCAAACGGGCCTCCACTTCCGGGAAGTCTCCCATCCCGTTGAGCAGGATGTTCCCGGCGCGGTCGATGCGGATCTCGATTTGGTTCTGACAGGCCAAGATTTCCGCTTGGCTGTAGCGGTCCGTCAGGCATAGGATACGTTGGTTGCGGGAGCCTACCAGCGGTCGGGAGAAGTCCCGCTGTTGCTGCAAATAGGGACCGTCCAGCAACACGTCCGTGTAGGCCAGCAGAGCCAGACGGTCCGGTTCGCCCTGAGCTTGGAGGTCCTCCAACCGGAAGCCGGTGAAGGTGAGGACAGACAGACCCATTTCCTGAGCGGCGGCGGCGGTCTGAGCCAACTCCGCCGCCTGTAGGAAGGGTTCGCCGCCCAGCAGTGTGATACCTTCCACCTTTTCGCGGACGGTCCAAATCTCCTGTATGATTTCATCAGGCTGTTTTTCCGTCCCGCCGTCCAAGGGCTGGAGCGACTGCGCGTAACAGCCAGGGCAGTGCAGGGCGCAGCCCTGTACCCAGAGCGCGAAACGCACGCCGGGACCTTCTGCGTGGGTGCGGCGTAAAATTCTGGCGATCCGCATCAGAGATCCAACGCGCGGCGGTGAGGTCTTTTGGCCTCATCCTTGTTTTGCGGTTCGGGTTCCGGCGCGGGCTGGGAGGTGGAAGCCAACTGAAAGATTTGGACGGCAAAGTGCGGTTTGATGGACAGCACGTCCACGAACTCGTCCACGGAGCGGAAGCCGTTGTGGGTCTGGCGGTACTCCAAGGCGCGTTTCACGTCGGCCAGGCTCAGGCCGGGGAGCGCGGCCATTTCCGCTTGAGAGCAGGTGTTCAGGTCCACCGTCTGACCTCGTTCTGGTCCTGGTGAAGCGGGCGGGGGAGGGGGCGGTTCAGGCGTCCGCGAGTTTTCGGAAAACTCCGGCGTCTGGGCGCGCCGGTGGTAACGTCTCTGCTGCGCGATCTCCCGGTCCAGGTCGCTGGCGTACTCGCCCAAGTTCTCGGCGCGTTGGAGCAGCACGTCCCGCCGCCGCAGGCAGGCGATATAGAAGCAGATGGCTTGCAGGGGTGGAATGCACTGCATCAGGATAGTATCTTGGACATCGGGGTGGGGCATCAGGGTCAGGTTGACCAGAGCCAGCAGGAAGGTGTTCAACACCAGCAGGCAGACACCTTGGACCCGCAGCCGCCGGTCCGCGCAGTGGACACTGGCGCGGACCAGTCCCGCGCCGCCGATGACGGGGAGTGCGGCAAACACGTGCCAGCCGCTGTTGGAGACGCGCCACTGCAGGCTGGCATACTTCGGGGAGGCGCTGGTGTCGCTCTGCCAACGGGCGGCCAAGGTTTGAAGGCACTCCCGCCGGTAGAGGAACGCGAGCAGGAAGCAGAGACAGTGGAGGACTGGCAGCAGGGTTGGCGCGATGGTGTAGAGGGGCATTTTGGTCCGGGCAGCGATTGGCGGGACGAGATCGCAGTAGAGCTTGCCCGCTTGCAGCAGGACGGAGGCCAGGACAAAGCCGAGTCCGGCGTTCCGGAGGCGTCTCCGGCCCAAGCGGGTCCCTTCAAAGTGCAGGGCGAGGCCGTTGACCAGAGGCAGGAAGGCCCACAGGAGCCACAAGTGATTGACGAGCAGCCAGCGGAAGCGCATCATAGGCGCGGGGTTTTGTTCGTAGGGGTGGACGGCCTGACGCATATATTTGAGGTAGCTTCGCAGGCAGATTTGCGTATGTAGGAAGCAGATCGCATAGAGGAGGGTGTAAGTTGTGGAGATCGCATCGGCGAGCTGATAGGGCAGGCTGTTAGGGGACAAATTTCCTGTTCGTATGGGAGACAGCATATAGAAGGAGAGCAGGCGGTTGCAGGTAGCCTCACGGAAGCCGTGGATGTACAGCGTAACCCCGCTTCCGGAGAGGAGGATCAAGGCGGTCAGGGCCGCGTAGAGCAGGCCGAACTGGGTGTAGAGCGTCCGGCCCGATCTGCGGCCCATGTGCAGGAAGCCGAAGAAGCCGACCCCTGGCAGGAAGGACAGCAGGGCGCACAGGCTGTCCCGCAGGATGTCTAAGATCAAGCCGCTTCTGGACTGCTCCATCAGGTCTGCACCTCCAAGTCGGTCTGGAGCGTTTCGGAGACTTCCGCTTCGCGGTACTCGGCGGTGAAGTCGGAGTCCACCGTCCGCGCGCCGGTGAGCTGTTCGAGTATAGCGATGTAGTTCAGGCAGGCTTTGCCTTTGATGCCGTGGGTTTCCGCCTGGACTTTGCCGTCAGGCAGGATGCGCAAAGTGATTTGTTTCATATTTCGATTCCTCCCAAGTGCGCCGGAGCGACGCAGCAGGCTAAGACGATTATATCGGATTTTTCCCATAAATACAAGAGCTTGTCTCACAAGCTGCACAGGAAACGGAACCTCCTCTGAACGGGGAGAGGACCGCAGAGCGGCGGAGAGGTCCCAAAGTTCTCCTTTTGCTTACTCCGTTGTTGACGATGTGCGCCACCAGGCGGAGATTGTGTTCGACCAATCGGTTTCGGGCGTCCATATCGCCTTGGGCGCAGCGTTCCAGGCAGTCGCGTTCCTCGGCGGCCTTCAGCGGGCGGGGGAACGAACCGCTCCCGCCGGACAGGCGGAGCGTGAAGAACAAACTGTTCATCATCAGGTAGATGACCGGGGAAAACATATGAAAACACCTCCAGGAGCAATGTATTCCCGCCACGCACGTCCCTATTCCGCTCTGCCGGAACGCGCAGCCGCCGGACGGCGGCTGGCGAAAGTGAAGGAAGGACTGCAAAAATCACCGAAAAGTCTCCCTGTACCAGATATTTCTTGTGAAAATTGCAGGAAATCCTGAAAACCTCTTTACCTCGACCGTTTTTTTCTTTATAATCAAGAAGGTATGGAATGTATAGGAAAAATCGAACGGAACGGGGTTGGGAGAGGCCCCTGTGAGGAGGAAAAAATTTGAATATTCGAGACGTCATCACCCTGCTGGGTGCGCTGGCCACCTTCCTGTTTGGCATGTCCACCATGACCTCCGGACTGGAAAAACTGACCAGCGGAAAGCTGGCATCCCTGCTGGAGAAACTGACCGACAACATCTTCAAAGGCGTTCTGCTTGGCGCGGTGGTGGCCGGTATGGTCCACTCGTCCGCCGCCACCACGGTCATGTGTATCGGTTTCGTCAACGCGGGCATACTCAAGCTCCGGCAGGCCGTTGGCGTCATCATGGGCGCGAACATCGGCACGACCATCACCGCGCAGATTCTGCGCCTGGGCGGCTTGTCTGACAGCAACCTGGTCCTGGCCATGCTCAAGCCGGAAATGCTCGGTCCTATGGCCGCCTTTGCGGGCATCCTCCTGTTCTCCTTCTTCAACGGCGGGCGTAAAAAAACCATCGGGCAGATCCTGCTCGGCCTGGGCCTGCTGTTCATCGGCATCAAGTCTATGGAAAACGCCCTGGCCCCCCTGACGCAGCTGGAAGCCTTCCAGCAGCTCTTCGTCCGCTTCTCCAACCCCATCCTGGGCATCGCCGTAGGCGCGGCCATCACCGCTCTGATCCAAAGCTCCACCGCTTCCGTAGCCATTCTGCAAGCCATGTCCGTCTCCGGCGTCGTCACCTTCGCCACCGCCATGCCCATCATCATGGGACAGAATATCGGGACCTGTATCACCGCTATCCTGTCCAGCATCGGCGCGAACCGCAACGCCAAACGGACCGCTGCCATCCACCTCTACTTCAACATAATCGGGACCTTGTTCTTCCTGGTGGTGCTGTACGGCCTCAACGCCGCCGTAGGTCTGCCGTTCTGGAACAAGACCATGAACTACGGTTCCATAGCCGACCTGCACTCCTTCTTCAACATCGCCTGTACAGCGTTGCTGCTGCCCTTCAACCGCGTGTTGGTCAAGCTGGTGGAGCTGACCATTCCGGACAGCGGCGCGGCGGACCCGGTGGCTACCGTTCTGGACCCCCGTTTTCTGGCGACACCCTCCGTGGCGCTGGAACGCGCCCGCACTGTGGTGATCCAAATGGGCAGCCTCGCCCGGGAGAACTACCACACTGCCGTGGAGCTGCTGTCCAAGTACGACGCCAAGCTGCTGGAGGAGCTGAACCAGCGGGAGGAAGCTCTGGACCATATGGAAGTCACCCTGGACCAGTACTTGGTCCAGTTGTCCCGGCACTCGCTGACCGGCCGGGACAGCGATCTGGTGTCCGATCTGCTCCACGCCCTGTCCGACTTCGAGCGTATCGGCGACTACGCCGTCAACCTCTCCGAGTCAGCCACCGCCCTGCATGAGCAGGAACTGACCTTCTCGCCGGTGGCGCAGGAGGAGTTAGGGGCCGTGTGCGGCGCGGTCAGCGAGGCGCTGGACTGGGTGATCCAAGCCTACCGGTCTCAGGACAGCTACGAGGCGTTCCGGGTGGAGCCTCTGGAGGAAGTCGTGGACCTAATTACCGCCGCTCTGCGGGAACGCCACGTGGAGCGTTTGAAGTCCGGCGAGTGTACCGTGGAGCTGGGCACCCAGTTCCTGGAGCTGCTCATCAACCTGGAACGTATCTCGGACCACTGCTCCAACGCCGCCGTGCGGATCATCCACCAGAACGCGGAGAACGGTTCTTTGGTTCGGGAGGACATCCACTCTTACTTAAGCCAGATGCACCAGGGCGGTTCGGAGGAGTTCGATCTGCTCTTCCGGGAGGCGAAAGAAAAATACGCGCTTCCTGCGGTGTGATTTTTGAGAGGGACGGCAAAAAGCCGTCCCTCTTGTTTGCGGAAACGATGGGAGGTTCCGAGCTATGATTCGAGCGTTTCGTTCCGACGACCTGCCCGCGCTGCTGACGCTGTGGCTGGAGGGCAACCTCACGGCGCACAGCTTCGTTCCAGAACGCTACTGGACGGAACGCGCCGCGCTGGTCGAAACGCTTCTGCCTCAGGCGGAGGTGTACGTGGCGGAGGACGGAGGAGATATTCAAGGTTTCGTTGGCCTGACCGGCGAATATGTGGCAGGCATTTTTGTGGCCAGCGCGTACCGTTCCGGCGGGGTCGGAAAAAGTCTGTTGGACTTCGCCAAACGCCGCAGGCAGAGTCTGACCCTGCACGTCTACGAGCGCAACGACCGGGCCGTGCGGTTCTACCTACGGGAAGGGTTTCGGGCAGCGG
>CANDKT010000056.1 GCA_947385365.1 uncultured Bacillota bacterium
ATAACCTGTTGTGACTGGAGTTCAGACGTGTGCTCTTCCGATCTGATCTCCCCGGTCTTCACGTCCTCCAACGTGTAGCCGCAGGCGGTCAGCAGCCGCTCAGCCGCGCCGTAGCTCTCCGGGTGTACGCCGGTGTGGTCCAAAACGCTGTCGCTCTCCGGAACCCGCAGGAACCCCGCGCACTGTTCGAACGTTTTCGGACCCAGTTTGGGCACCTTCAGCAGCTGTTTCCGGGCTGTGAACGCGCCGTTTTCCTCCCGGTACTTCACCAGGTTCCGCGCGGTGGCCGCGTTGAGTCCCGACACACGCTGCAACAGAGACGGCGACGCGGTGTTCACGTCCACCCCCACCGCGTTCACGCAGTCCTCGACTACGCCGTCCAACGCTTCGCTCAGCCGCCCCTGCGGCATATCGTGCTGGTACTGCCCGACGCCGATTGCTTTCGGTTCGATTTTCACCAGCTCCGCCAACGGGTCCTGCATCCGCCGGGCGATGGACACCGCCGACCGGAGATTGACGTCAAACTGCGGGAACTCCTCCGCCGCCAGCTTGCTGGCCGAGTACACCGACGCGCCCGCTTCGCTGACGATCATGTAACGGACCCCGTCTACCTGCTGGAGCAACTCCGCCGTCATCTGTTCGGTTTCCCGGCTGGCCGTTCCGTTGCCGATGGCGATATGTTTCACGCCGTGCTTCCGGATCAACGCGCTCAGCGTTTCAATACACGCCTGTTTCTGCTGCGCGCTGTGGGTGGGGTAGACGACCGCTGTGTCAAGTACTTTCCCCGTCCCGTCTACCACCGCGACTTTACACCCCATGCGGTACCCGGGGTCCAGTCCCATTGTGACCTTCCCCTTCACGGGCGGCTGCATGAGCAGCGGCTTGAGGTTCCGCGCGAACATACGGATCGCGCCCTCGTTGGCACGCTCCGTGAGCGTGTTCCGGATCTCCCGCTCCAGCGACGGCTGGAGCAGCCGGTCGTAAGCGTCGTCCGCCGCCGCCTGCACGAAATCCAGCGCCCCACGGTTCGGGACGATCATCCGGCGTACCGCGTTATGCGCGGTCTCCGCGTCCAGCTCCACCGATACCTTCAGCACCTCTTCCCGCTCCCCGCGGTTGATCGCTAACACTTGGTAGCCCTGTACGGCGCGCACCGGCTGCCGGAAGTCGTAGTACAGCCGATAGACGCCCTCCGCTTCCGGCTCCTTCTCCGCCGCTTTGGACACCAGCGCCGATTGGCGCAGGTACAGCTCCCGGAGCATTTTCCGGATCTCCGCGTTGTCGGAGATCAACTCCGCGAGGATATCGCTGGCTCCTTGCAGCGCGTCCTGTACCGTCTCCACGCCTTTTTCCGGGTCGATGTAGTCCCGCGCGGCCTGCTCCAAATCCAACGCCGGACCTTGCGCGAAGGCCAGCGCCGCGAACGGTTCCAGACCCTTCTCCCTTGCGATGGACGCCCGCGTGCGGCGTTTTTGTTTGTAGGGCCGGTAAAGGTCTTCCACCTCCGCCAGAATCGACGCCGCGTCGATGGCCGCGGCTAACGCTTCCGTCAGCTTTCCCTGCTTTTCGATTGCGGTCCGGACCTCGGTTTTCCGGGCGTCCAGGCTGCGCAGGTACTGTAACCGGTCCGCCAGCTGACGCAGCAGCTGGTCGTCCATCGAACCGTGCAGTTCTTTCCGGTAGCGGGCGATGAAGGGAATGGTCGCGCCCCCGTCGAGGAGTTCCACGACGTTCCGGACGTGTTCTTCTGAACGGCCAAGTTCCTTGGCCAGGGTCTGAGTGATCTCCATAGCGGTTCCTCCTTAGACTTCCGACTCGCGCTCCTGAACGAAAATAGGGCGTGCCGCAGGTTTTTCTTCTGCGGCACGCCCTTCTGTGGCTGGTCCCGCTCAGACCATCAGCTTGCAAATCAGCTCCGCGTAGGCGGCGGGGTCCTCCAGCGGCAGACCCGCCAGAAGCAGCGCCTGACCGTAGAGCAACTGCGCGTACTGCGCGACCTTCTCCGATTGACCCGCTTCCGCGGCGCGTTTCAGCGCGGCGAAGGGTTCGGAATCCAGGTTCAGTTCCAGAACCCGATCCGCTTTCATCTTCTGGCCGCCCTCCACCTTGCTCATATACTTCTCCATCTCAATCGAAACGGGTCCGTCCGCCGACAGACAGCACGCGCCGGATTTCAGAATCGTGGACGCGCGCACGTCGCTCACCTGATCGCCCAACGCTTCCTTGACCGCTTCCAGGACGCTCTTTTCCGCCTCGGCTTTTTCCCCGGCGGCTTTTTTCTCCTCCTCGGTCTGAGGCAGCGCGTCCTCCTCCGTGACCGACTTGAACGGCTTGCCGTCCAGCTCCCGGAGCGCCTTCATCACGAAATCGTCCACGTCCTCCGTGCAGTACAGAATCTCGTAACCCCGCTCCAGAATGCGTTCCACCTGAGGCAGTTTGGCGATACGCTCCACACTCTCGCCGCAGGCGTAGTAGACGAACGGCTGGTCTTGCGGCATACGGTCCTTGTAGGCGGCTAAGGTGGTGTTGGCGTTCTCGGAGGACGACCAGAACAGCAGCAGGTCCTGGAGCAGGTCCTTTTTCAGGCCGTAGTCGGACGCCACGCCGTACTTCAGCTGCGTGCCGAAGGCGTTCCAGAACGACTCGTATTTCTCCCGGTCGTCCTTCTGGAGCTTGAGCAGTTCGGACTTGATCTTCTTCTCCAGCGCCGTCGCGATGACCTTCAACTGGCGGTCGTGCTGGAGGATCTCGCGGCTGATGTTCAGCGAGAAGTCCGGGGAATCCACGACGCCCTTGACGAAGCGGAAGCAATCCGGCAGCAGATCGGGACACTTCTCCATAATCATGACGCCGGAGGAATACAGCTGGAGTCCCTTCTGATACTCGCGGGTATAGAAGTCGTAGGGCGTCTGGGACGGGATATAGAGCATGGCCTTGTACGTGACTACGCCCTCCGCGCTGGTGTGGATGACCGTCAGGGGGTCCTGCCAATCGCCGAACTTCTCCTTATAGAACGCGTTGTACTCTTCCGGTTTGACCTCGGCGCGCTGACGCTGCCACAGCGGGACCATAGAGTTGACCGTTTTCCACTCCTTGACGGTCTCCCACTCGGGCTGGGAATCGTCTCCGGCGTCCGCGGGGCGTTCCTTCTGACGGTAGTCCTCCAACTCCATGACGATGGGGTAGCGGATGTAGTCGGAGTACTTCTTCACCAGCGACTGGAGCTGACGGGGGTCCAGGAACTTGCTGTAATCCTCGTCCTCGGCGTCCTCCTTGATGTGCATGATGACGTCCGTGCCGGGGGTCTCCTTCTCGCAGGCGGTGAGCGTGTAGCCGTCCGCCCCGGCGGACTGCCACATCCACGCCTCTTCGCTGCCCCACGCGCGGGAGATCACCGTGATGCGGTCGGCGACCATGAACGCCGAGTAGAACCCCACCCCGAACTGTCCGATGACGTCGATCTCCGCCGCGCTGTCCTCGGGCAGCTCCGCCTTGAACTGCCCCGAACCGCTCCGGGCAATGGTGCCCAGGTTGGATTCCAACTCCTCGCGGCTCATGCCCACGCCGTTGTCCGAGACCGTGAGCATTCTGGTCTCCTTCTCCGGCACGATGGTGATCTTCAAGTCGCCCCGGACCACGTCCACGCTGTCGTCCGTGAGCGCGCGGTACGCTAACTTATCCTCCGCGTCGCTGGCGTTGGAGATCAGCTCCCGCAGGAAGATCTCCTTGTGCGTGTAGATCGAGTTAATCATCAGGTCCAGCAAGCGTTTCGATTCCGCCTTGAACTGCTTCTTCGCCATGATTCTGATTCCTCCAAGTATATGATTTTCATTTGATGACAGAAAACAAACATATCGTTAGCACTCCTTTTTGTTGAGTGCTAACGATATGATAACGCACCGTGGAAGAAATTGCAAGAGGGTTCATAGATTTTTTACAAATTCGCTGCCGCTCCGTTGACGGACCGGAACACCGCCAGCATGGTCACGATGCTCTGTTCCCGTGTGTAGGGGTCCTTCGGGGAGAAGCGGCCCGCGCCGGAACCGCTCATGATGCCCGCGCCCTGCACTTGTCCGACTGCCTCCCGCGCCCACGCGCTGATGTCCGGGTCCGGGAAAGTGTGGCCTCGCGTCGGGAGCGGCGCGCCGCAGGCTTTGGACAACGCCGCCAACATGACGGCGGCTTGTTCCCGCGTCAGCGTCCCGCCCGGGTCGGCGACGCCGTCCCCGGTCCCGGTGAGGATGCCGAGATAACCCGCTTTTCGCATATTCCCGTCCGTCGTATCCCGGAAGTCGAGCAACCCGCCGGTGATCTGGCCCGTGACGGTCTCATACACCCGCACCGCTAAGGCGCAGAACTCCTTGCGGGTGATGGGCTGGGCGTAGTTCTCCCAGAGGGCGGCGGGGACGAGGTTGTGTTCCATCGCCTCCCGGACGTAGCCCTCCGCCCAGTCGGAAGGATGCGGCGCGGCGGGTTCGATCTCCGGGCCGCCGGAGCCTTGCCGCCAAGTCCGCAGTCTCTGCCCGGGGTGGCTGGAGACGTAAGCGTTCAGTTTGGCGGTCAAGCCTCCGTCGGCCAGCTCGTTCCGGGAGAACGTCGGGCTGTTGCCGGTGCAGAAGTCGGCCCCCTCCAAAAAGTAGCAGGAAGAGGAACCGATTCGGGCGTTGGGGTAGAGTTCCCGGTAGCCGCTGATCTCCACCGGTCCGGACGACCAGCAGTTTTTCACGTCAGACAGCGTGTTGCCCATGATCCCGTTGCAGTCGACGACGACGTCCGGGGCCTTGACCGAGACCTTCCCGGTGTTCCAACAGTTCCAGATACCCGCGCCGCTCCCGGAGCCTACGATCCCGCCCGCGTGGAACGCGCCGTCGCCATTCCGGTAGAACTGACCGAGGATCTCGCCGGAGTTGCCGCAGTTCGCGACGGTCTCCCCGAGCCCAGCCCGTCCGACGACCCCGCCGATGCTGACGTTGCAGCCGAGCATAGGCCCTTCGACCTGGATGCGTCCGCTGAACTGGCAGCCGTCCACGATGGAACCGCCGGTGACTTTGCCTGCCACGCCGCCCGCGTGGTAGTAGGCGGCATGTAAATAGGTCCCGTTTCCCTGATCTCCGTCCTCGGTCACCAAACAGCGGATCTCCAGCGAAGAGCGGCAGTTCAAGAGCGTACCGGGCGCGAACGTGTTGTACCGCCCCCGCGCCGCATCGGTGAAGTCCTCGCCTACATCCGCGGCGATTCCGCCGGTATCCATGAGATTCTTACCGGAAATCTTCCCGGAAATGGCGCAGTTTTCAATCCACCCGTTGCAGGAGTTCACCAGCCCGCCGGAAGTTTCCAGGTCCACATTGGCCAGCGTCAGGTTTTTCAGGACGCCGCCCGGCCCCAGCGCGGACAGAAACGCGCCTTTGCCGCGCAGGTTGGAGATCGTGTGGCCGTTTCCGTCCAGCGTGCCGCGGTAGCGGACCGTTGGTCCGCCCAACGGGGTCCAATCGAGTCCCGCCGCGTCCAGGTCCGCGGTCAAGACGCCGTCTAAACCCGGCTCGTCTGCGAGACGCGCCCCGAACGCCAGCAGTTCCTCCACGGCGCCGATCTCCACCGCAGACGTCCCCGCCGCCGAGACGGGCAATACCAAGCAAAGCGTCAGCATAAGAGAAATGATCTGTTTCATCGTTCCGCTCCTTTCTTGCGGCCGTCCGGCAAACTGGAATTTCACTCTTTCGATTTACAATTCTTTTCCCATACAAAGAGATTCCGGCATATCTACATACGCGCCATAGTTAGGGATTTGCTTAAATCCTAACTTGGAATATACATGACAGGATTCCGCTAAAAGTTCTCCTGTTTCCAAAATCATCCTCTTATAGCCCAGTTCTTGCGCCCACTCGATTAGCTTAGAAACCAACTCCGTTCCTATGCCCTTTCCCTGTTCCGTTGGTATGACAAACACTCTTTTTAGCTCCACTGTATTTTCATCATAAAAACGTATCGAACCACCGCCAATCGGGTGATTGCCTCGATAAACAACGATCGCTTCGTTTATTTTATCAATCCGGTTATATTGGGCGTACTTCTCTCGTTTTATTATTTTTCCAACCCGCAAATCCAAGTCCTCGTCAAGCAACCTGCAATTTTCTATAAAATCTTTGTGATTCCCATCGCATCTTAAAAATACAAGTTCTCTCATCTTAACTTCACCTCCGAAGGGGAAGAATGCCATTTTCTATGAGATTGTCGCGCCGTCTTTTTCGGCTGGTTCCCGTTCTGTTACGCGTTCTTCTTTTTCCGGTTGCGCTGCGCGACGGAACAGCGGAACGCTTTGTACATAGCGGGGGACAGTTCCGGGCAATCCTCGTCGAATTGAATCTCCCGTTCCGCCGCCTTGACTTCCTCCAACTGTTCCGGCGTAGGCGTCTGGCCGTCCTCAATTATAAAAGTTTTGGTCATAATACAGCCCCCTTTCCCCGTTCCGCTCTTCCGCTCACTGGGCCAGTCCCCGGTACAGGAAGGTCACAATCTGGCCGCGGGTACAGACCTGCGCCGGAGAGAACGTGGTATCGGAGGTCCCAGCGGTCACGCCCTGCTCCACGGCCCAGGCGACCGCATTGGCGTAGTCCGCGCCAGCGGGGACGTCCGTGAAGCTGGCCGTTTTCGCGGAAGGTCCCCCAGCCGCCTTCCACATATAAGTCACCGCCATACTTCGGGTACAGGGCGCGTTCCCGCCGAACGCCTCGCCGGAAACCATGCCCTTTTCGTAAGCCCAAGCCGCCGCGTCCGCGTACCAGTCGCCGTCCGTCACATCGGGGAAGGGATTGTTCCCAGTTGGCTTAGGGGAACCGTTGGCCCGCCAGAGGAAGGTCAAAATCTGCGCCACGGTGCAGTTCTGATTGGGGGAGAACGTCGTCGCGGAGGTGCCGGAAGTGACGCCTTTCTCCACGGCCCACAGGACCGGCTCTGCGAACCAATCGCCCGTGTTTACATCTGTGAAGCCGCTTACAGTGGGACGGCTGACGGAGCTGGCGCCGATGGTGAAGTTCAGGTCGCCGCCTAAAACGCCGCCGGTGTGGGGGAGGGCGTGTTCCCGCTCGTCCAAGGTGATGTAGATCGTTCCGTTCTGGTCCTGCCGGTACCCCCGGAGCAGAGATACCGTTTCACCCGCCTGCATTTTTCGCGGGGAGGCGTAGGGCTTGCCGGTGGGGAGGTCGACGTCGCTGGTGTAGTAGAGCTTCCCGTTGTCTTCCATAGTTCTGTCGGATTGCGCTTTGCGCGTGGCGGAGATGATAAGGGACGCCGGATGGTTGGGGTCGCCCCAGGTCCAGTAATTGCCATCCTTGTCCAGAGCGTAAGCCCTGTCGCTGGTCCAGACCCGTTCCACATTGCTCAGGATACGGGTCATCGGGTACACCTCGCGAACGGAAGGGGTCGTTTTGTCCAGCAGGTCTTCCAGGAACACGCCCCAAGTTTGCACGGAGGTGTAATCAAAGACGCCGCCGTTGCCCACATAGCCGCAGGAGTTGATGCCTCGGGCGTAGAGGTCCCCGTTGAGCGCAATCGCAAAAAACACGCTGGCATCCCACGCGCTAGTCGGACCGGCGGCCTCCACCCAAATGGAACGGATTCCTTCCAACGTCTTTTCTTCCTTTTGCTTCCTGATGTCGTTGTAATATTCGTAGTGGAGGACATGGTCTGTTGTAACATAGTAGCTTTGGGCTCGGTTTACATGGCACTTTTGGCCGGAGGCTTTCAGTACCGTTTTCAAGCCAGGTTCCCGTTCTCGTTTGCCTCCTTCCGGCGTCAGCACGATCTTGCCTCCGTCGTCCCAGTAGCAAGACCACACTTCCCCCTGTTGGGTCACATATTGACCTTCCGTCAGGGACGCCACGCCGGAAGCGACTTCGTAGAGCTTGCCTTCCGGAATGTGCAGATAGGCCAGGGTCCCATCCGCCCGCAGGATACAGAGACCGTCCAAATCGCTTTCTTCGATCTGGACCACATTGGCGGCAAGCTGGGTCTTCTGGAACTCGACCGTTTCGGGATGTTTCGCCCCGTACTGCCCGCTCTTGTACTGCCAAAGCACGCCCTGCCGGTCAATCACAAACACGTAATCCGAGGAAAGAAAGTATCCCTCCGCGTCGGTTTCGTCCAGGGTGTTCATGGCATAGGCCAGGGAAGTGCGCACATCCGGTTCCGCCACAGGGACCGCCGCCGCAGTCGCGGAAACGGTCAGCCCCAGACATATTGCCAGGGCCAGCGCAAGGGATAACCATTTTTTCTTCATATTCTCTCCTCTTTCTTCTGCGTCCGCCCCTTCGGAGACGGAGCCAGTGGCAACAATCGGGTCTGCTTCCGGTTCCAGTCTACCATAGAACGCGCCGGGACACAAGCGTTGTCTCTGATTCCAAAAAATTTCTTCCGAGGGGTTGACAAACGACTCGGAATGTATTATTGTATTAGTTGCCTAATACAATCACACAGTGGAGGAGGGACGGTTATGGAGTGGAGGCTGAGCGGCGGACAGCCTATCTGGACGCAGCTGTGCCGCCAGATCACACGGCGTATTCTTACGGGCGTCTACCCGCCCGGCAGCCGCCTGCCGTCCGTGCGGGAGCTGGCCGCGGAAGCGGGCGTGAACCCGAACACCATGCAGCGGGCCTTGGCGCAGCTGGAACAGAGCGGTTTGGCCGAGAGCAACCGTACCGCCGGACGGCTGGTCACGCAGGACGAGCGCGTCATCGAAGCGGAACGCCGCCGCGCCGCCTTGGAGATCATCTGTTGGTACCTGGACGCTATGGCGGAGTTGGGTTACGACCGCGCCCAGGCCCGCGCCATGCTGGAGGAGGAGAAAAAATGAGCGACTTCATGATCGAAAGCTGGGGTTTGACCAAAACCTACGGTTGGCGGACCGCTTTGTGCGGGCTGGACCTGGCCGTAGGCCGGGGGCGTATCGTCGGGCTTCTGGGCCCCAACGGCAGCGGGAAAACCACCTTAATCAAACTGCTGTGCGGTCTCCTGCGGCCCACTTCCGGACAGCTGGCCGTCAACGGAATGCCCGTCGGACCCGAGACCAAAGCCCAAGTCAGTTACTTGCCCGACCGGATGTACTTCGCCAACTGGATGCGGGCGGTGGACCTGTTCGACCTGTTCCGGGACTTCTACCGCGACTTCGACTACAACCGGGCGTTGGAAATGTGCCGCAGCCTGGGCGTGGAGCCGAAAGACCGCCTGAAAGCGATGTCCAAGGGCACCAAGGAAAAAGTACAGCTGGTCCTGGTCATGGCCCGCAAAGCACAGCTGTACCTTCTGGATGAGCCGATCGCAGGCGTCGACCCGGCCGCGCGGGACTTCATTTTGCGCACCATCCTGACCAACTACAACGAAGAAGGCACCGTTTTGATCTCCACCCACCTGATTACCGACATCGAAAAGGTGCTGGACGAGGCGATCTTCCTGAAAGAAGGGAAGGTCCTGCTCCACGAGACCGTGGACAACCTCCGCGAACAGGAGGGGAAAAGCCTCGACGACCTCTTCCGGGAGCTGTTCCGGACCGAACCGACGAAAGGAGAACATCTCTGATGCTCTGGAAACTGCTGAAATACGACCTCCGCGCCATGTGGAAACAATTTTCCCTGATCTGGTTCGCCGCCTTGGCGCTGGCCTTGGTCAACCGCTTCACCATCGACGGCAGGAACAGCTCCAGCCTGATCGGCGAGGATACCGCCGGACTGCTGCTGATGCTCCTGGGCATGGTCTTCATGGCGATGTTCGCCACCACCGCCGTTTTCGTCATCCAACGCTTCTACAAGGGCCTGCTGGGCGACGAGGGCTACCTGATGCACACCTTACCCGTCCACGCCTGGCAGCTGGTGGCCTCTAAACTCCTCTGCGCCGTCCTCACCTTCACCGCCAGCGTAGCGGTCTCCTTCCTGGCCATGTTCCTGATGGTCCCCTTCCGCTGGGATGACCTGTCCAAATTGTCCGGCCTGTTCCGTATCCTCCTCCAAGGCGCGGCGCGACACCCCAGTATGCTGCTCTTTGTGCTGGAAGCCCTCGTCCTGCTGTTCTCCTGCCTGATCTTAGGCGTCTCCATGCTCTACCTCGCTATGGCCTTGGGCCACCTGTTCCACCGCCGCCGCGCCTTGATGAGTACCGCCGCCTTCCTCGGCCTGAGCGTCCTGCTCACCCAGTTCTACGTCCGGCTCAACGGCTGGAGCGCTTACCGGCTCCTGACCAGACTGCTCTCCGCCAACGACCACACCGCTCTTTGGGGCGGGATCGCCGTACTGCTCCTGCCCGCCGCGGTCTTCCTCGCCGCCGTCAGCTGGATCTTGAGCAATCGCCTGAATTTGGAGTGAACGCTCCGTCTCCGGAAAAGTTTGTCGAAATGTACAAAGCTCTATGAAATAAAAGGTACGGTCCGATTCCCTTGGAACACAAAGGGTTTCGGACCGTTTCCCTGTTTTTCGTACAGAATTTATTCTGGCTTGCATTCCAGTTCTTTTCCTGGTATGATAGTAGAAATCTGCCCTCCGCGGCGTTGTGTGACCGTCGGAAGGGGTCTTTTTGTTGGGAGGAATTTTATGACTACCGCGCAAATGTGTATTATGGGGACCATCATTCTCTACCTCTGCTTCGTGATCTTCACCGGCGTGATGATCGGCCGCCGGTCCAAAAAAAGTGCGGAAGGGTTTTACCTGGGCGGACGCGGCATCGGTCCTCTGGTGACCGCTATGAGCGCGGAAGCCTCCGATATGAGCAGCTACCTGCTCATGGGCATCCCCGGCTTAGCCTACCTGTCCGGCGTCGCGGACGCCAGCTGGACCGCCATCGGCTTGGCCGCCGGCACCTACCTGAACTTCCTGCTGGTCGCCAAACGCCTGCGCCGCTACAGCGTCCGCCTGGACGCCATCACCATCCCCAGCTTCATCTCCAAACGCTACGGCGAGAAAAAACCCGTCATCATGTGCATCTCCGCCCTCATCATCCTCATCTTCTTCGTCCCCTACGTCGCCTCCGGCCTGGCCGCCATCGGGAAACTCTTCCATAGCCTGTTCGGCTGGAACTACATGACCGCGGTCGTCATCGGCGCGGCCGTCATCATCAGCTACACCTCCGTCGGCGGCTTCAGCGCCGTGGCCACGATGGACCTCATCCAGTCCATCATCATGACCGCCGCACTGGCTGTCATCGTCGTGTTCGGCATCGTCCAGGCCGGCGGCATGGACGCCGTGCTGACACACGCCCGTTCCCTGCCCGGCTTCTTCAGCTTCACCCAGACCTACGACGTCGCCTCCGGCTCCGCCCAGCCCTACGGCTTCATCCGTATCATCTCCATGATGGCCTGGGGCTTGGGCTACTTCGGTATGCCCCACATCCTGGTCCGCTTCATGGCCATCCGGGACGAAAACGAACTGAAACTTTCCCGCCGCATCGCGGCCGTGTGGGTGGTCGTCTCGATGGGCGTCGCCGTGTTCATCGGCATCGTAGGCCACGCCGTCTCCGCCGCGGGCCGCGTCCCCTACCTGGAAGGCAGCGCAACCGAAACCATCATCGTGCAGCTGTCGAACCTGCTCTCCGGTTACGGCATCCTCCCCGCCATCGTCGCGGGCTGTATCTTAGCCGGTATCCTCGCCGCGACCATGTCCACCGCGGACAGTCAGCTTCTCGCCGCCTCCTCCGCCTTCTCCGAGAACCTCGTCCAGAACGTCTTCGGCATCAAGCTCACCCAAAAACAGACCATGCTCATCGCCCGGCTGACCGTCATCGTCATCGCCGTCATCGCCCTGTTCCTCGCCCGCGACCCGGACAGCAACGTGTTCCAGATCGTCTCCTTTGCCTGGGCGGGCTTCGGCGCGACCTTCGGACCCGCTATGCTGTGCGCGCTGTTCTGGAAGCGCAGCAACCGTCAGGGCATCATGGCCGGACTGGTCGCGGGCAGCGTGATGATCTTCGTCTGGAAGTTCCAGATCAAACCCTTGGGCGGTATCTGGAACATCTACGAACTGCTCCCCGCGTTCCTGGTCGCTCTGGCCGCGATCGTCGTGGTCTCCCTGCTCACCCCCGCCCCGGAGGACCGCATCGTTCGGGAGTTCGACGCGTACAACAAATAACCCAATCCGCCAAACAAGGCGCGCCGGTTCCGGCGCGCCTTGTCTCGTTTCTCCGCTTACAGGTTTTCCGCCTCGGCGAGCCACAGCGCGTTGACGCTGTCGGAAGGCATCCGCCAATCGCCTCGGGGCGAGAGCGCAAGCGAACCGACTTTCGGTCCGTCCGGCAGACAGGAACGTTTGAACTGCTGGCTGAAGAAACGCCGGTAGAAGTTCTTCAGCCACTTCCGGATCGCCTCCCGGCCGTAATCCGCCTCCAGAGCCAGCAGCGCCAACCGGAACACTTTCCGGGGCGGGAACCCCCACCGGATAGCGTAGTAGAGGAAGAAGTCGTGCAGCTCGTAAGGCCCCACCAGATCCTCCGTCTTCTGGGCGATCTCCCCCTCCTTCGGCGGGAGAAGCTCCGGCGAGACGGGCGTGTCCAGAATATCCCGCAGGACCGCGGCCAACTGCGGGTCGGAGTCCTGGACTTCCTCCGCGGCGTAAGCGGTCAGGTGCCGCACCAGCGTCTTGGGGATGGACGCGTTGACGCCGTACATGGACATATGGTCTCCGTTGTAGGTCGCCCAGCCCAACGCCAATTCACTCAAGTCCCCCGTGCCGATGACCAGACCGCCCCGTTGGTTCGCCAGGTCCATCAGCACCTGCGTCCGCTCCCGCGCCTGACCGTTCTCGAACGTGACCGACAAGTCCTCCATCGACTGCCCGATATCCCGGAAGTGAACCTTCACCGCCTCGCCGATGTCCACCGTGCGGAAGTCCGCGCCGATCCGTTCCGCCAGTACCTGCGCGTTGGACTTCGTGCGGGACGTGGTGCCGAAGCAGGGCATCGTGACCGCTAAGATATCGGTCCGGGACCGCCCCAGCAAATCCATCGCCCGCGCGGTGATGAGCAGCGCTAACGTGGAGTCCAGCCCGCCGGACAGCCCCACCACCGCGCAAGCGGCGCGGGTGTGTTCCAAGCGTTTCTTCAACCCCAGCGCGGCAATCGTCAAAATCTCCTCACACCGCGCCTTCCGGTCCCCGGCGTCCGCGGGGACGAAGGGGTTCTTGGCAACGGGACGGGTCAGGACCGTCTCCGCCGTCTCCAGCGCGAAGGTACCCCGTCCGTAACCCCGGCTCTCGTCGAAGGTCCGGAACGTGTTCCTTCTCCGCCGCTCGAAGACCAACCGCGCCAGGTCGATCTCACTGACTGTCAGACCGGTCCCGAACCGCTTCTCCGCCAGAATTACCCCGTTCTCCGCGATCAGGTTGTGCCCGGCGAACACCAGGTCCGTCGTCGATTCCCCCTCCCCGGCGTCGGCGTAGACGTAGCCGCACACCAACCGCGCCGATTGGTTCGCGGTCAGCTGACGGCGGTAAGCCGCTTTCCCGGCCACCTCGTCGGACGCGGACAGGTTCAGAATCAACGTGGCCCCCGCTTGGGCCAGCCCCGCAGAAGGCGGCTCCGGCGACCAGAGGTCTTCGCAGATCTCCACGCCTACGATCAGCTCCGGGACGCTCTCGCAGGCGTACAGCCGACGCGGACACATCTCCACCAGCGCACGGCCGCACAGCGAAACGTTCACCTCCTGCCCCGCCCCGGACGCAAACCAACGCCCTTCGTAAAACTCCCCGTAGTTTGGAATATTCACCTTGGGGCTCAGACCTAACAGCTCCCCTTTGCACACCACCGCCGCGCAGTTGTACAGCTTGTGGTCCCACTTGCTTCGCACCGGCAGACCAATCGCCGTGAGCAAATCCAACTCCTTGGTCTCCGCCAGAATGCGGCTCAGCGCGTCCTCCGCCCCCTGAAGCAGCGTGTCCTCCAGGAACAGATCCCCGCAGGTGTAGCCCGTGACGCACAGCTCCGGCAGACACAGCACCTTGACCCCTGACGCCGCCGCGTCCCGCATCATTTGTATGATCTGCTCCGCGTTGTACCGGCAGTCCGCCACCCGGATCTTCGGCGTCCCCGCCGCGACTTTGATGAAACCGTCTCTCATGACGTCCTCCTCCCTCCGGCCCAATGCCCGGAACCTTTTTCACTTCAAGTGTATCATATCCCAAACGTCCCCAAATTGCAAGGGAAGAGACACGCCTGTCTTTCGAAATTCTCCCCCCTTCGGGGGGAGAATCCCGCTGTTATGAGGCGCGGGAAGATGAAACTCCCCGTTGCAATTCCGAAAAATTTTCGCTATAATATCCCCAATACCAAGATCGGAGGCTCTGTCATGAAGCTGTTCGTTGTAGTCGATATGCAGAAGGATTTCGTAGACGGCGCGCTGGGCACGCCGGAAGCGGAAGCAATCGTCGCCCCCGCGGCGGAGAAACTCAAACAGGCCCTGGCCGCAGGCGATACGGTCGTGTTCACGCTGGATACCCACGGGGCGGACTACCTGGATACCCAAGAGGGCAAATATCTGCCCGTTCCCCACTGTATCAAAGGCTCCGCCGGTTGGCAGCTGGTCCCGCCGCTGGAAGCGTTGGCGCAAAACTGCCGCCGGTTTGAAAAACCCGCCTTCGGGTCTATGGAACTGGCGCGCTTCGCCGCCCAGGAGGGCTTCGACGCCGTCGAACTGATCGGTCTGTGTACCGACATCTGCGTCATCTCCAACGCCATGCTGCTGAAAGCCGCCCTGCCGGAAGCGGTGATCTCCGTAGACGCCGCCTGCTGCGCCGGGGTCACGCCGGACAGCCACCGGAACGCTCTGCACGCAATGAAACAGTGTCAGATTCAGGTGACGGAATGATCTGCCGCCTGTGCCCGCGGGACTGCGGCGCGGAACGCTCCGCGGAACAAGGAAACGGGTTCTGCCGTATGCCGGAAACGTCCGTGTTAGCCCGCGCCGCCCTCCACCACTGGGAGGAACCGCCTATCTCCGGCACGCGAGGCTCCGGGACCATCTTCTTTTCCGGCTGCTGCCTCGGCTGCGTGTTCTGCCAGAACGCCGCCATCAGTCAGCGGCGGTTCGGACAGGCCGTCACGCCGGAACGCCTGCGGGAAATCTGCGCGGAGCTGATCGGCCAAGGCGCCCACAACATCAACCTGGTCACGCCCAGCCACTACGCCCACACGGTGTTGCAGCTCCTGGAACGCCCCCTGCCCGTCCCGGTGGTCTGGAACTCCGGCGGTTACGACCGGCTCGAAACGCTCCGGGCCCTGGAAGGCAAAGTCGACGTCTACCTGCCCGACCTCAAGTACCTGGACCGCAAAACCGCGCAAGCGTACTCCGCCGCCCCGGATTACCCGGAGACCGCGTGCGCCGCGATACAGGAGATGGTCCGTCAGACCGGCCCGTGCCGCTTCGACGAAAACGGTCTGCTCACGCGAGGCGTCCTCATCCGCCACCTGATCCTTCCCGGTCAGCTCGGTCAGGCGAAGGCGGTCATGGACTGGGTCGCCCGGAGTTTTGAACCCGGTACGGTCCTGTTCTCGCTCATGAGCCAGTACACCCCTTGGGGGGACTTGACCGCCTGCCCGGAGCTGGACCGCCGCCTGCGCCCCGGCGAGATCCGCGCCGCTCAAGACTATATGCGCAACTTGGGACTGGACGGGTTCGTTCAGGAGCGCGCCGCCGCCAAGGAAGAGTACACGCCGCCCTTCGACCTGACCGGCGTGTCCCCGCGCGCCTAAACCGGGACCGTCCACTTCCGCCGGGCCGCTTCCAAAACCTTCGGATCCGACAGGACCCCGCTGTCACAGCTCCACACCCCCATGCGCGCCAGACAGCTGAACACATTGTCTGCCCGCTCCAGATTGCGGAACAAAAACGGCAGTTCCTCCCGGATCGCCGCCGGGGTCTCGTGTACCAGGTACGCGGGCAGTTCCCGCCCCGCCAGCGTGGTGAACGTATGCTCGTCGCACTCCTCGTGGAAGTACACATCCTTATCCGCGATGAGGTAGTAGACCGAAACGGTCCCCCCGTCCAGCCCTACGCAAACAAAACGACCCTTCTCGTGTACCAGCTCCACCGTCAAGGCGTAGGGCTGGTACACGGTTTTTTTCAGCCGCTTGACATAGACGCCCTCGCCCTGGAGCGTGAACTCCAACTCCAAATGCGCCAGCTTCCCCGCGTAGAACTGCGTCAGCAGTTCCGAGAACCCCGCGGGCGTCAGCGCGGAAACGTCCACGTCAACGGGACGGCCGCGTTCCGGGCGGAACAGACGCTGGAAAAAACCCAGAACCCCCGCCGTCGGAACAGGGAGCTTCACCGCGCGGGAGAGCTGCGGCAGACATCGGAATGTGTCCGCTTCGTCCCAAAGTTCCCCCGCGTCCCGGTCCAGAAGCGCGGCGTCCAGTTCCCGCCGGAGCGTCTCCGAGTCCCGCCCCCGGAGCGCGCGGACCAACGGCGCGTCCGGTCCCAGCCAGGACAGGTGGCGGGCAAACGCGGCGGAGTCCTCCAAACCGGGACGCGCGAGTTTCGCGGCGGCTAAGCGGGTCGCAACATACGTCTCGTAACGGTCACAGACGTAGGTCAGCGCGTCCCGGGACGGCGACCAACGCACGACTTGCGGTTCCGGCTCCGCCCGCCAGACCAGCAGATCGAAGTCCCCCGACTCCGCCCAGCGGGCGATGGGAAGAAAACGGGTCCCCGACGGGAACGTATGACTGTTTTTCCACATCTGCTTGTCCACCTGACTCCGCCAGTGTTCCGTCTCCAACAGCCCAATGGGCGACCAGCCAGTCCGCAGCGCCGGCTCCATAAAGTAGCACGCGGCTTCCTCCGCCACGCCGTTCGCGCCGATCAGCCAGTTCATCCCGCCCTGCGCGCAGATACGCCGGAACAGTTCCGGCAGACGCACGTTCCACTTCTCCTCCAACTCCCCGCACAGACGCAGCGCTTCCCGTGTACAGGCGTCCGGCGCGA
>CANDKT010000057.1 GCA_947385365.1 uncultured Bacillota bacterium
TGCGCAATCAAGTCGCCCTGCTCCAGCCGAAAATCATCATCTGCCTGGGCCGTATCGCCGCCATGCGGCTCATCAAGCCCGACTTCAAGATCACACGGGAACACGGCCAGTGGTTTGACCGCTCCGGCGTCGCCATGACCGCCCTGTATCACCCTGCGGCGATCCTCCGGGACCCCCGGCTCCGCCCCGTGACCTTCGAGGACCTGAAAACCGTCCAGGCCAAGATCCGGGAAATCTGCACTCATACCTACCCCTGACGGCTCAGATCCGTTCCATCAACGCTTCCAGCTCCCCTTTGGAGAACCGGTAGACCCGGTCGCAAAATTGACACGTCAGCTCCGCCTGACCCTGCTCCTCCAGCAGAGCCGTCAATTCCTCCCGTCCCAGGCTCACCAACGCGCGCGTCACGCGCTCCCGCGTGCAGGTGCAGCGGTATTCGACCGGGTGCTTCTCCAACACCTCCAGCTCGAAATCGCTCAGCACCGCCCGCAGTAAACCTTCCCCATCTACCCCCGCCGTCAGGACTTCACTGACCGCGCCGACCCGCTGTACACCGGCTTCGATACGGGTCACGACGTCCTCCCCCGCGCCGGGGAGCAGCTGGATGAGATACCCTCCCGCTGCCGCGACGCTCTGGTCCGTGTCGATCCGGACCCCTAACGCACAAGCCGTCGGGATCTGCTCGCTCTCCACGAAGTACATCGCTAAATCGTCCGCGATCTCCCCGGAGAACAGCCCAATCGAACCAATATACGGCTCCTTCAAGCCCAGGTCCTTGATGACCGTCAGCGTCCCTGCGGTCCCGACCGCCGCGCCGACGTCCAGTTTGCCCGGACGCTGTTCCATCAGCTCCACGTGCGGGTTCTGCACGTAGCCCCGGACGTTGCCGCCGCTGTCGGAAACCGCCAGCACCGTGCCTAACGGCCCGCCGCCCTTGATCTGCAAGGTCAGGGAAGCGTCTTCCTCCTTGAGCATATCGCCCATCATAGACGCCCCCAGCAACGCGCGGCCTAAGGCCGCGGTCGCCATCGGCAGCAGCTGGTGGATGTTCCGCGCGCGTTCCACCAGCCCCCGCCCGGTAATCGCAACCGCTTTCACCAACCCGTCCGCGGTTATCATGCGGATCAGTTCATCTTTCTCTTGCATGAGTCAAGTCTCCTTTCGCGTGGCAAAGAAAACCCGCTCCTCGCCTGGACGCGGCGGGCGCAGTTTCCGGTCGCCGAAGGTCTGGATGTCCCGGAACCCGCTCTTGCGGAGCAGTTCCGTCAGTTCTTCCACCGTGTAAGCCCGCTCCCGGTGGAGTTCCTCACCGCGGTCCCATTGGCCCGTCGCCTCGTCCAAGCGGAACAGGTCCATGTAGTACGCGCACACGCGGGTCCGCGCGGAATACTCCGCCCGCCAGACGCAGTAGGTGTCGTCCGTTTCATCCAGGAAAACCTGCCCATCCAAACCGGCCAACCGCTCCGGGGTGCGGGCGTCAAATAGGAACAGCCCTCCCGGCGCCAGGAACAAATGTACGCGGTCGAACGCCTGCTGGAGCTTCCGCGGAGCGGTCACGTAATTGACGCTGTCCAGGCAGCACACGCACGCGTCTACGGTCCCGTAGAGGTCCAGCCGTTCCATGCTCTGGCATAGAAAAATCGGGGAGATCTCCACCTCCGGACCGGCTTTGTCCGCCGCTTGGGCCAGCATATCCGGAGAACGGTCCACGCCGATCATTTCGTACCCCCGCCGGGCCAGCTCCCAGGTCAGGGAACCCGTCCCGCAGGCTAAATCCAGCACCGTCTTCCCCGGCAGGCCGCCCCCGCGGCGGAAGTGCTTTTCGATATAGTCCGCCCACGCCGCGTAGTTCACGTCGTAGGTCAGCTGATCGTAACTGCCAGCCAACATCCCGTAGCTGTTCACGTCTGTTTCCCCTTCAGGCGGGGGATGACCGTCCGGTAGCCCTCCGCCCCGTAGTGTAAGCAGCGATTCACGCGGCTGATGGTCGCGCTGGACGCTCCGGTACGTTCCAGGATCTCGCTGTAGATCAGTCCGTCGTCCAGCAGCATCGCCACTTCCATCCGCTGTTCCATCGCCTTCAGCTCGGACACGGTGCAGAGGTCCTGCAAAAACCGTCGGCATTCTTCCTCGGTCTCCAGAGCCATCACGGCTCGATACAGCGTGTCGCTGGGCGGCTTGTCCAGAAATTTTGACATCGAATCCAAGACTCCTTTCCTGTAGTGGATACGCCACGTCCGGACGGAAAACTTTCGCATAGCCATATTTTAGCACTGCGCCGCGACAAAGTAAACAGGAAAATTTCCTGGCACCTTCCCTAGCCGCCCGGCATAGAATGGGGAAACGGAAATCGCGCCCGTCTCAAAAAAATCCCTCTTTTTTGAGACGGGCGGGAACGAGGAGGGGGAACGATGCCAAAGCAAAAGCGACCGGATTTGGAAGTCCTCTGGCACGAGGAAGAACGCACGCTGACGTTATCCGAGGAACCGGTCTTGCACTACCGGTTAGCCTGGCCGGAGCTGCGGAACGTAGGGTTCCGCGGACGGTGGATCAACCGGTTCTACGCCCATATGGCGCAGGTTTGGCGGCAGCGGTGGGAACGGGAAGTCTACTGTCGCGCCTGCTTCGACTTGGCCCAGCGGCGGGCGGAATCGAGACCGTTCACGCCTTGGACCGGGCGGCTGGAGGGCGAGGTGGTCTTCCAGGACGCGGAGCGGTTAAGCATCCGTATGCACGGCGAGGAGATTCGAGCGGATGGAGAACCTTGCCAGGTCCAGTGGGACGACGCGTGGAACGTGCCGGAAGGCGCGCCTTGCGCGCGTAAGGAGTTGCCCCCCGAAAAAAATTGATTTTTTTCCCGTTTCCCTCTTGACATTTCCAAGCCGTTTGCTATAATAGAGTCCGTGCTTAGCGGGATTGTGTAAGGGTAGCACAGCAGACTCTGACTCTGTATGTGAGGGTTCGAATCCTTCTCCCGCTGCCAGAACTCCCCGGAATCGTTACGGTTCCGGGGAATTTTTTTGCGCTTACGCCGGGTTCGGGCCGGAGCGGTAGGCTCCCCGCGCAGGGAGCGGCGAGATTCCTTTCAACGTAGGGTCCCCGGCAAAACAAAAGCAGTCTTCTCCCCCCGAGGAGGGAGAAGACTGGAAGCGTTTTTATATCAGGCGCGCGATTCAACGGCGGCCTTTGTCTCCGCCGAAGATCTTCATCAATTCGATCCACTCCGCGTCGCTGATGGGGGTCTCAGGCGTGGCAGGGGTAGGTTCCGGTTCCGGCGGCGGGGGCGGGGGCGGAGCGACAGAGGCGGCAGTCGCCGCCGGAGCAGGCGCGGCTGGTTGCGCGGCAGGCGTAGGGGCGGGAGCGGGCGTAGGTTTGGCCTCCGACTCCGCCGCTTCCACTTCTTCGAACCCGGTCGCGATCACCGTCACCCGCAGTTCATCCTCCATACTCTCGTCGAAGGCCGCGCCGAAGATGATGTTGGCGTCGAGGTGGGCGGCATCCCGGATCAGGTCCGCCGCTGTCTCAACTTCTTCCAGTCCGATATCGCGGGAGCCGGTGACGTTAATCAGCACGCCCCGCGCACCGTTGATGGACGTTTCCAGCAGCGGGCTGGAGATCGCCAAGCGAGCGGCCTCCTCGGCTTTGTTCTTTCCGGCGGCGCGGCCCACGCCCATATGGGCGCGTCCGGCGTCCTTCATGACCGCGGAGACATCGGCGAAGTCCTGGTTGATGAAGCCCGTATTCTTGATGAGGTCGGAGATCGACTGCACGGCCTGTTGCAGCACGTCGTCCGCGATTTCGAAGGCGTTGAGCATCGTGATTTTCTGGTCGCTGGCCAATTTCAGCCGTTCATTGGGGATGATGACCAGGGAATCCACTTTCGTGCGCAGTTCCGCGATACCGGCTTCGGCCTGACGCATACGGCGCGCGCCTTCGAAGCGGAAGGGTTTGGTGACGACGCCGACGGTCAGGATTCCCTGTTCTTTGGCGATATCGGCGACGATAGGAGCCGCGCCGGTGCCGGTACCGCCGCCCATACCGGCGGTGATGAACACCATATCGGTTCCCTCCAAGGCTTCCGCGATCTGCTTACGGTTTTCCTCCGCGGACTGGCGGCCTACTTCGGGGTTTGCGCCCGCGCCCTGACCGCCGGTCAATTTCTCGCCGATCTGGAGTTTCATACTGGCGCTGGAGGCGTCCAGGGCCTGCTTATCGGTATTGATGGCGATAAATTCCACGCCTTGCGTGCCGGTACGCACCATGCGGTTGACCACGTTGTTGCCGCCGCCGCCGACGCCGATTACTTTGATGTTGACGATGCTCTCAGGACCCATATCCATTCCGAAGGCCATGAAACGTCCCTCCTATGTAAAACAAATCTCCCCACATATCCGACCGAGCGGCGGTTTTTTTGGGGCAGTCGAGTATCGGGTTAAGTGGGGACGGACCGTTTCACGGAGCCGGTCCGTACCGCCAGGAAATTTTCAGAATCCAGCTTTTATTGTACGCCACTTTTGCTTGCAGGTCAAGAGAAAATCTTTTTTTCGGCTGAAGTTACAAGTTGCGGGGGCTACTCCGGCAAAAACACTGCGCTGTATCCGGTCTGGGTTAAGTCGAGGGTTCCGGTGGTTTGTTCGCCGACCCGCTGGTTCAAATCCTCCGCGGCGGTGCGCAGGACTTTGAGCTGGTAGCTGAAGTCTCCGTTCAGAGGCAGGCGCACGTTGAACCGTTCCAGGTAGCGCATGACGATCCGGCTGGCGGTGACGTCCAGGGCGGAGATTTGGGCGGACATATCCTGCGCGGCCAGGGCGTTCAGGAGGGCCAGCAGCGCATGGAGCCGGGTATCTTCCTCTTGGGAGACGGCCAGGTCCGCGCCCGCCTGAGGGGTCAGGGGCGTTAAGCCGGAGATGACCATCGACGCGTTGTCCGCAGGGGCCTGTTCCAGGAGCTTCCCGTTTGCGCTGATGAGCCAACTGCCTTCCGGGCTTTGGATCTGGGCCACGGCGTCCAGTTCTTTCACGGTGATGACCACGGTGTTGGGAAGACTGCGGCGGATCGTCACGGTTTGGATGTAGGGCAGCTGCTGTTCCAGCAGCTGGATCATATCGAATTTGTTCATATGGAACAGGTTGTCGCCGACCTGCAAGCCGGTGATTGCGATGATCTCCTCCTTTGTGTAGCGGCTGTTGCCGTCGACCAGGATGTACTCCACCTGGAAGAAGACGGTCGCGCCCATCGTCAAAGCGACGGCGACGGCGACCGCACACAGGACTTTGAACAGCGGTCCGAAGGGCCGTCTGGCACGTTTTCGTTTATGGTTCCGCCTTGCAGCCATAGCCCTTCTCCTTTCCGTCACGGTTCTTCTGTAATGTCCCCGCCCAAAGCCCGCAGGTTGCGGTCCAGACCGTCGTAGCCTCTCCGGATATGTTCCAAGCCGGAGATGCGGCTTTCGCCCTGAGCGGCCAAGGCGGCGGTCACTAACGCGGCGGCAGCTCTCAGATCCCCGCCGTGTACGGCGGCCCCATGCAGCCCGCCGGTCCCGTAAACGACCGCGGTCCGGCCAGACAGCCGGATATCCGCGCCCATACGCCGCAGTGGTTCCACGTGGCGGTAGCGGCTGTCGAAGATGGTCTCCACGAACGTCGTGGAACCGGTCCCACCGGCGAGGGCGGCCATCAGAAGAGCTTGCGCGTCGGTCGGGAAGCCGGGGTAAGGCGCGGTACGCACGGGCGCGATGCCCTTCAAACGCCCGCTGCTGGTCAAAGAGATCCGTTTTGGCGCGGTATGTACGCGGCAGCCCGCCGCTTGTAAGCAATCGGTCACGGCGGTCAAATGCTCTGGTTCTACGCCTTGCACTTCGACCTGACCGCCTGTCGCGCCGACGGCGCATAAGTAAGTCGCCGCGGCGATCCGGTCGCCCATGACGGTGTAGCGTGCCGGGTGCGGGAGGGTTCTGTTGCCCTCGACGGTGATGACCGGACCGCCTGCGCCGGACACGCGGACGCCCATAGCGCGGAGAAAATTTTGCAGATCTACGATCTCGGGTTCCTGAGCCGCGCCTACGATGGTAGTCGTCCCGGGGCAGCTGACGGCGGCGAGCATGACGTTTTCAGTCGCTCCGACGCTGGGCAGCGGCAAACGGAACGTTCCGCCGCGCATCGCCGTCCCGCCCCGGCAGCGTAAGCAGCCCTGATCTTCTCCGATCTCCGCTCCCAAAGCGCGCAGCGCGGACAGGTGCAAATTGATCGGCCTCGGGCCAAGCTCGCAGCCGCCAGGATAGGACAGCTCCGCGGTCCCGGAACGCGCCAGCAGCGCGCCCAGGAAAATGACGGAAGACCGCATCTCGCGCATCAGACGCGGAGGAATCTCGGCGCGGCTCAACGCGGAGGCATCAATGGCCACCGTATCGCCCATACGTTCCACGCGGCAACCCAGAAGAGTTAGGATTTCCAATGTGACTGCGACGTCTGATAAGTTCGGACAATTGGAAATGACGCTGCAACCTGGAGCTAACAGAGTTGCGGCGAGGATTGGCAGCACGCTATTTTTGGCGCCCTGGGCCGTTACTTGACCGTTGAGTTTACGGCCGCCGGTCACTCGATATACGCTCATAAGGGGTAGCCTCCAAATCGTTGAGATTTGGGCTATCCTATGCGTAAACGGCGGGGGATGTGTGAAAGGCTCCCGTGACGGACCACGTTCCGCGGCATCGGGGTCCGGGGGAACGTTTCTTGTTGATTGACCACTTTCCGCCGCATCGGGGTCCAGGGGGCTGGCCCCCTGGCGGGTCCAGGGCAGAGCCCTGGCGGGTTTGGGCGGAGCCCAACATAAAATCTTAAGGGGGGGCGTGGGCAATCTCTATCCGTTGAGCAACTCCATGAGCGTTTGATAAATCTTCTCCCCCGCATCGGGAGCGGAGATCGCATTCAGTGCGCGCGCCATTGCGTCCCGGCGGTCGCGTTCCCGGACCAAACGCATTGCGGAATCGTAGAGCGTATCTCCCACGCAATCCGGTTCCCTTAGCAACACCGCCGCGCCTTGTCCGGACAAGACCTTAGCGTTTTTCTCCTGATGGTTGGCGGTGACGTTGGGGGACGGGACCAAGATCGCCGGTTTGCCAAGGGCGGTCAGTTCTGAGATGGTGGAAGCGCCGGCCCGGCACAACACCACGTCCGCGGCGGCCATAACGAGCGGCATATCGTAAATATACTCCCGCATCTCTATCCCGTTCCCGCCCAGCTGAAGCCCTCTGCGAAGCAGTTCCTCTTTCATCCAGGGGTAATCCCGACCTGCTCCGTGGATATGGCGGCAAGGCGCGCCCTCGTAGCACTCCTTGGCAAGGAAGCCGAGCATTTTCTGATTCATGACCTCCGCGCCCAGGGACCCCCAGTAGGACAGGATGAGAGGCCGTTCATCGTCGAAGCCTAACTTTTCCCTTGCTTCCCGGCGGTTGTAGCGGAAAAAATCGCCCCGAACCGGCGTGCCGGTCACGACGACCTTCTCCGGGCAGGCGTAGTGGGCCCGGCTGTCTTCAAAGCCGACCATCACGCGGTCGACGACGCGGGACAATGTTTTGGTGGTCAGGCCAGGGACCGCGTTGGATTCATGGATCGCGGTCGGGATGTGCCGCCGGGCGGCTTGGCTGACGACGGGGTAGGAGGCGTAGCCTCCGGTCCCGACCACCAGGTCCGGGCGAAACTGGTCCAGGATTTCTCTGGCCTGACGTCTGGATTTCTGCATATTCACCAGCGTGCCGAAATTATGGGCGAGGTCCGCCGGAGCGAGTGAGCGGTGGAAGTTGGTGATCGTCACGGAACGGATCTCGTAACCTTCCTTTGGGACCAGTTTATTTTCCATGCCGCCGTCGGCGCCCACGAACAGCACCCGGCAGCCGGGGTGGCGTTCCTGAAAGATACGCGCCAACGCGACGGCAGGGTTCACGTGTCCGGCGGTGCCGCCGCAGGTAAACAGTACGTTCATAAGAGACACCTCTAGTCTTTTCTAGCCGCTGGGATCTGCCTGGAAACGCTCAGGATCACGCCCATTTCGGCCAGATGTATAATCAGCGCGGTGCCGCCGAAGCTGAAGAAGGGCAGAGAGATCCCGGTGTTTGGGATGAGGTTGGTGACCACGCCGATATTGAGGAACACCTGGACAGCCAGCAGAGTAATCAAGCCGACCACGGTCAGCGTACCGAATTTATCTCTGGCGTGGAGGGCGAGCCAGTAGCCGCGTAGGATCAGCATGGAGAACAGGAGCAGCACCAGCCCTGCACCCAGGAAACCTAATTCTTCCACGACGATGGCGAACACGAAATCGTTTTCCGGTTCCGGGATGTAGAGGATCTTCTGGATGCTCTTACCCAGCCCGCGGCCCAGCAGACCGCCGGAGCCGATGGCCAACAGGGACTGGATGGTCTGGAAGCCCTTATCGGTGGGGTCCTTCCAGGGGTTCAGCCACAGCTCGACGCGGGAGAGCATATACGGCTTGCTCCGGATGATGAAGACCACCGCAGCTACCGCCAACGAACCCACGCCGAAAAACCAACCCAGATGAATCCCCGCCACGAACAGGACGGAAGCGGCTCCGACCATGATGAGGATGGTGCCGGACATATGGGGTTCCAGTACCACCAGGCCCAACACGGCCAAAAGCACCACGCCGTAAGGGACCAGTTCCAGGAAGCCGATTTTTTGGAGCCAGTTCAGCCTACGGCCCAGCCAGCTGCGTTTGCTGAAGCGTTTGATGTGTTCGGTGTCCCGTTTGGACAGCCGGGCGGCGAAGAAGAGAACGACCGCGACCTTTGCGATTTCGGAAGGCTGGTAGGTTGGGCCTGCCACGATCAGGAGCTTCAGCCAACGTTGCGCGTCGTTGATTTCGACGCCCAGCGGGGTCAGCACCAGCACCAGCAGGAAAATGGATACCGCCAGCATCGGAATCACCAATGCGCGCAGGTACTGGTAGTTGAACCGTGACACCGCGAACATCACGAAAAGCCCTAACAGCGCGTATTCGGACTGCCGTCTGATGTAGAACAGCGGCGTGCTGACGGAGGAGTCGTAGTACGCCGAGGCGTAAGACGCGGAGAACATCATGATGAGTCCGATTCCGGTCAGCAGCAGCACCAGCATCAGGAACGGCAGGTCGATGGGGCCTCTGGCCAGCTGCTCTTCCATCGTCAGGTCGCGTTTTGCTTTACGCGCCAAAGGCACACCTCCTTCTGGTAGTCAGGCGGCTCACATAGGGTACCGGTCCATGACGCCCAAGAACGCCAGGCAGCACAGGACTAAGGTGACGCCGGAAAAGATGCAGAACAATTTTGTTTCGCTCCAGCCGATGATCTCCAGGTGGTGGTGCAGCGGAGCCATACGGAAGAAGCGTTTGCCGTGGGTTTTGCGGTAGTAGACCACTTGGATGATGTCGGACAGGACTTCGACGACGTAGATCAGCCCCACCAGCGGGATGACTAACGGGATATCCAGCGCGAAGGCTAAGCCGCAGACCATCCCGCCCAGAAACAGCGACCCGGTGTCTCCCATGAAGACCTTCGCGGGGTGGAAGTTGTAGATCAGGAACGCGGACAGTCCGCCTGCTAAGGCGGCGGAGACCACGGTCAGTTCGTTCAGGCCGTACCAGGCGGACACCGCCAGGTAGAACAGCGCGACGGGGATCGTCACGCCGGTCGCCAAGCCGTCGATGCCGTCGGTGAGGTTGACGGCGTTCACGGTGCCTACCATGACGAAGGCCGCGAAGATCATGTACAGCGACCAGGGCAGGATAATCTCGACGCCCAGGAACGGCACGTACAGGTTCGGGGTCAGGTAGCCCTGCCGCCGCATCAGGACGGTGAAGACGATGGCCGCGGCCAGTTGGAGGAGGAATTTTTGCGGAGCGGTCAGCCCTTCGTTGTCGTGATGGCGCAGCTTTTGGAAGTCGTCGAGGAAGCCGATTGCGCCGAACACCAGCGCGAACAAAAACACATACACGTGGTTCCAGTTGCCCGCGCGGATGTCCTCCCAACCCGCCGTGGCCACCGCCGCGCCGATGGCGAGGATGAACATCAACCCGCCCATCGTCGGGGTACCTTGCTTGGCCATGTGCCAGGACGGGCCGTCCGCGCGGATTGACTGCCCGGCTTTCAGCCTATGCAGCAGCGGGATCAAGATCTGCCCTGCGATAGCGGCCACGCCGAACGCCACGATAAAGCTGAGTATATATCTCATAACGAAACCCCTCCAGGTCCACGTTGTCTTCCGTGAAGATTCTCAAGTTCTTTCCGATGCCGTCGGCAGGGTTGATTCTGGGTTTCCTGATTCAAGGAAAAGAGGCGTCTGTTCAGCGGGGACCTTGAGGCGCGCGCCCGGCCAGCGCCGGAACGGCGCGTTTCTCGAACCACTCCGCGACCACTTCCCGCTCGTCCAGGTGGTACTGGACGCCGTCGATCTCCTGATAGGTCTCGTGTCCTTTCCCGGCGAGGACGACGACGTCGCCGGGGCGGGCCTGTTCCAGGGCCAGTGCGATGGCCTGACGGCGGTCCGGTTCCACTTGGACGTTCCCGTCCAGGTCCATACCGGCCAGGATATCCTGAATGATCGCTTCCGGGGGTTCTGAGCGGGGGTTGTCGGAGGTGACGATGACCAGATCGGCTAATTCCTGCGCCACCGCGCCCATGATGGGCCGTTTGAGGGAATCCCGGTCGCCGCCGCAGCCGAACAGGCAGATCAGGCGGCCCGCGGTGAAATCCCGCGCGGTCATCAAGATGTTCTCCAAGGCGTTGGGGCTGTGGGCGTAGTCGATCAGCACGGTGTAGGCGCGGGGGACCGGGACGACTTCGACGCGGCCTTTCACGCCCCGCACGCTCCGCAGGACGGCGGCCATCCGTTCCAGGTTCAGCCCCAGGCACAGCCCTGCGGACAGCGCAGCTAAGGCGTTGTAGATGGAGAACCCGCCGGGTATGGGCAGGTGGACCCGAACGATCTCCCCGAAGGCGACGGCTTCGAACTCCACGTGGCTGGAGAACAAGCGGATGTTCCGCGCGGTCAACCCGGCTTCCGGGCGGTTCTCGGAGTAGGTGAACACCGGGCAGGTCACGCGTTCCGCGTACCAGCGTCCGGCTTCGTCGTCCAGGTTGAGGACCGCCTGACGGCTCTGGGCGAACAGGAGTCCTTTGGCGTCCCGGTAGGCTTCCATTGTGCGGTGGTAGTCCAGGTGGTCCTGCGTCAGGTTGGTGAACACGCCCGCGTCGAAGACCAGACCGGCGGTCCGCCGCTGGGCCAACGCGTGGGAAGACGCTTCCATCACTACGTGCGTACAGCCCGCGTCGGCCATCCGGCGCAGCAACGCTTGCAGCTCCCAGCTCTCCGGTGTCGTGCGGTGCGCGGGCAGCTCTTTGGGGCCGATCATGTTCCGATTCGTGCCGATCAGCCCCACGGGGACGTTCAACACGCCTTCCAGCAGTTCCTTCATCAACGCGCTGGTGGTTGTTTTGCCGTTGGTCCCGGTCACGGCGATCAACGTCATCCGCTCGCCGGGCCGTCCGAACCAGTTGGCGGCGACCAGCGCGAAGGCGAACCGGGTATCTTCCGCCGTCACCCACGGCCCGGGCCGGTCCGGCGCGTCGCGGCACAGAACCGCGACTGCGCCGCGTGCCAACGCCGCGTCGATGTACCGATGACCGTCCGTTTTCTCCCCGGCCAGCGCGACGAATAACGCGCCGGGTTCCAGCGTCCGGCTGTCGTAGGAGACGGAGCGGATCTCCATCTCCCCGTCCCACGTTCCCCCCGTGAGGGGAACGTCCCGCAAAAGTTCCCTTAATTTCATAGGCCACCCCTGTAGGGTGCAGTTTCATTCTATTTAAGCCTTGCCGCGCAAAGGATTTCCTGTTGTTCTCACGCTCCACTCTGTTTTGGTTTAGCGGACGTCCACCGCGCCGTCCTGGACGACGTTGAAGAACTGCACGCCCACCACGGTCCCGATGGAAGTTTCCGTTCCGCCGGGGATGGTCTGACTTTCGGCGGTGGTGCTGTTGCCGTAGTAGTCGGAGACGCCGGAGGCCCGCATGAAGAAGCCCGCTTCCTCCAATTTTTTCCGGGCGTTGTCGTAGGTCAGCCCCACCACGTTAGGCACCGTCCCGGTTTTTTCCGGGACCGCGCTGCCCAGGTAAAGCACGACGGTAGAGCCGCCGGGTACGGAGGAACCCGCGGCGGGGATCTGATTGGTGACGGCGTCGCCCTCGCCTACGGTGCGGTATTTCAAGTTTTTGTCCGCCAAGGTATCACCGGCGTCCTGAACGGTCTGGCCTTTGACATTGGGGGTGGACACGTCCACGGCGGCGGACTCGCCGGAGGAGTACTTCTTCTCCACGCCCAGGTAGTCCAGGATATCTGCGATGAGCGGTCCGGCTTGCCGGGCGGCCATCATGCCGCCGCTGATGTAGGTACCGTTGGCGATGTAGTTGCTGTTGGGTTCCACGGGCTGGGGCTTGTCGTAGGCCAGCAGGACGATGACCTGCGGGTCGTCGGCGGGGGCGAAACCCATGAAGGAGACAATCGTTCGGTCGGTCTCCCGGGTCTGAGAGGAACCGGTTTTGCCGCCGATGCGGTATCCGGCTTGGTACGCGTTGCCGCCGGTGCCCTCGGAGACGACCTTTTCCAGAATATCGGTCGCTCTCCGGCTGGTCTCTTTGCTGATGACCTGACGGACGACGGTAGGCTCGGTGTTTTTCACGACTGTGCCGTCCTTGGTACTGATGGACTGGACCACGTAGGGCTGCATCAAGTTCCCGCCGTTGATGACGGCGGAGAAGGCGGAGATCATTTGCAAAGGCGTGACCTCCAGCCGCTGGCCGAAGGAGCCGACGGCCAGGTCTACGTTGTTCATCTTGTCCCGGGGCCAGATCGCGCCGGTGACGCTGGCTTCGCCGGGCAGGTCGATACCGGTTTTTTCGGTCAGGCCGAACGCCTCCAGGTAGTCGTAGAAGGTGTCGATTCCTAACCGTTTTCCAATTTCGATAAAGGCCGGGTTGCAGGAGTTGCCCACGGCCTTGGTCAGGTCCTGAAGCCCGTGACCGCTGCGCTTGGAGCAGTTGATGGCTTTCGGGTAGCCGGGAACCGTGACGGAGCCGGAGCAGGAGAAGGTATCGCTTTCGGTGACGAGGTTTTCCTCCAGGGCGGCGGCCAGGACCAGGGCTTTGAAGGTGGAACCCGGCTCGTAGCGGGAGTCGATGGCTTTGCTGCGCCACTGGGTGTTGACCGCGTTGGAGTAGGCTTGGCTCTGGGCCTTTTTGAGCAGTTCCTCTTGGGTGAGGTTCTCCGGGTTGTTGTTCTGGAGCTTCTGGTAAATGTCGTTGGCCTTGGAGTCCATTTCAGCCAGCAGCTGTTGATTGATGACTTCGGAGTAGTGGTTCGGGTCGAAGTCCGGGGAACTGGCGATCGCCAAAATCGCGCCGGTGTTGGGGTTGGCTACCAGGCAGAACGCGCCGTTCTGCACGTCGTAAGCCTCGATACCCTTTTCCAAGGTGCGTTCGGCGTAGGCTTGGATGGTGGCGTCGATGGTCAGGTGGAGGTCGTAGCCGTTGATGGCGTCGATGTACTCCGAATAGTTGTTGTACAACTGCGTTCCCGCGCCGGTCTTGGTCGTCAGGACCCGACCGGCGGTACCTTCCAGCACGTCGTCGTAAGCGGCTTCGATGCCCACCGCGCCGCCGTTGGCGTTGACGAAGCCCAACGTCTGCGCGGCCAGGCTGGCGTAGGGGTAGTAACGCTTGGTGTCCGCCAAAAGGTAGAGGTAGTGGGACGTCTCGTGTTCCACGATGTACGGTCGGATTCGGTCGGCTTCTTCCTCCTCGATGCCGGTCTTCAGCTCGCGGTAGGCGTACTGGGTGGCGTGGACGCTGGTCTCCAGTTTTTCCCGGTCCAGGTCCGGGAGCAGCGTCATCAAGTCCTGGATCAATTTGTCCTGCGCCTGCGCCAGCGCGGCCTCCTGCGCGGTTTTGTCCAGCTTGCCGTCCTCATCGGTGAACGCGGAATCCGGGGCCAGGTCTTTCGCCAAGTCCCGCGGCGAGAGGATCAGCCGGTAGACCGTGGCGGACATGGCCAGCACATTGCCGCTGCGGTCGTAGATGTTCCCGCGGGACGCCCGCACGGAGAGGTCCAGGGTCTGCTGACCGGTGGCCTGCCGCTGGTAGTCCTCGTGGTGGAGGATGGCGATATCCCAGAGTTTCCAGAACAGCGGTACGAAGAACAACGCGCCGCACACGATCATCAGGGTCAAGGTCCGCCAGAACACGGCGCGTTTGGAGTTGGTGCCGCGGACGCCGCCGTCCTGCACGAACCTGTGGCGGCTGCGCCCAGAAGGTCTCTGCTCCCACTGGGGCGGGCGGTAGACGCGGTCGGGTTCCGGCCTGCGGCTGGGCGACGCTCGGGACGTGTTCCGTGCCGGGGGCCGGCGGTTCTGGGAACGTTCCGGCGGGGTCCGCCGGGCGGTCCCGCGGGCCGGTGTCCGACGGCGCGAACGGTTTTGATTTGCTGTCCGCAGCGGTTTTCGATCTGATTCCCGCATCGGGGACCTCCTTCCAGTCGGGGTTTCGCAAGGGGGATACTCCCCTTAACAGCGTCCAGAGGGCGCAAGAAAGATCCTTTCTCGCGCCCTCGGCCGATCCTTTCGTCTGTATCTATATGCTGGGCTATCGGAAATATTCGATCAATCCGCTGAAGCAGTCCGCGATCCGTTCCACCGCCTCGCTCAACGCGCCTGCTGGACTCGTCTCGGAGAAGACAGTGACCTGGTCCTCCTCGGACAGGTCGATGTAGACGATCTGGTCATTGGAGGGCCGGACGGCGTCGTCGCCAGCGGCCTGCTGGATGGTGGCGGAGTCGAAGACCTGCTCGTACTGGGCAGAGAGGGTCGAGTTCTGTTCTTGGAGTGCGCTCAGCTGTTTCCGCAAGCGGACCACGTCGCCGCTGACGACGGTGTACTGCACGTAGCTCAGCAGCAGCATAGCGGCGAAAGCGGCCACAGCCAGGAAGCCCACCACCGCGAAGGGTGCGACTTGGCCAGCCTCCCGGACCCGGACTTTTTTTCGGGTGAGGGTTTTTGGTTTCTGTCGGCGTTTTGGTTGGGTTTGCAGTTCCTCTTCCCGGCGTGGGGCGCGGACGGCGGAGCCGTCGTAAGCGGGCGCGTAGGCCGCGCTGCCAGGCAGATCATATGCGTTTGTCCTGCGCCGGTTGGCGGCCATAGCACTCACTCCTTCTTCTGCGTGGTCATATTTTTTCGGCGGCGCGCAGTTTTGCGCTTCGGGCACGGGGGTTCTGTTCCAGCTCTTCCGGACCCGGCACGATCGGTTTTTTGTTCAAAAGTTTCATTTGCGGAGTCTTTCCGCACACGCACACCGGGAAATCCGGCGGACAGGTACAGCCGCGGGCGGATTGCGCCAGTTCTGTTTTGACGATGCGGTCCTCCAGGGAGTGGAACGTGATGACCACGAACCGTCCGCCGGGATTGAGCCGCCGGGGGGCGGTGCGGAGCATACGTTCCACGCTGCCCAGCTCGTCGTTGACGGCGATGCGGATGGCTTGGAACGTCCGTTTTGCGGGGTGTTGTTTTTCCCGCAAGGCGCGGGCGGGCATAGCGGCTTTGATAAGATCGACCAGTTCTAAGGTGGTATGAACGGGCCGTTCGGCGCGGCGGCGGACGACGGCGGCGGCGATTTGAGGCGCGTAACGTTCCTCGCCGTACTGCCAGAGAACGCGGCGCAGTTCCTCCTGGGGCCAGACGTTCACGACTTCAGCGGCGGTCAAGCTCTGCTGCTGGTCCATGCGCATATCCAACGGGGCGTCGGACAGGTAGGAAAACCCACGCGTGCCGTCGTCCAGCTGCGGGGAGGACACCCCTAAGTCGAAGAGCATACCGTCCACGCCGGGCAGGCCCAGCTTGTCCAGCATTTCCGCGGTCTGGTCGAAGTTGCCGTGGAGCAGCGTGACGCGGTCCAGCCACGGCGCGAGGCGTTCCTGAGCGGCGTCCAGAGCGGCCTGATCCCGGTCGATGCAGATCAGCCTTCCGGTTTCCAACCGCCGGGCAATCTCGCGGCTGTGGCCCGCGCGGCCTAAGGTGCCGTCCAGATAGACGCCGTCCGGTCGGACACGCAGGGCTTGGATACTCTCGTCCAGCAGGACGGGGCGGTGGATGTATTCGCTCATAGCGTTCCCCCCGGACTAGAAGCCCAGCTCTGCCAGGCAGGCGGCCATTTTTTCGGGGGTCATTTCCTCCTCCTGTTCTCTCCAGGTCTCGGCGGCCCAGATTTCGGCCCGGTCGTTGACGCCGATGATGACGGTCTCCTTCTCCAACCCGGCGTAGCGGCGCAGACGCTGCGGGACGACGATGCGGCCCTGACGGTCCAGTTCGCATTTCGCGGCGCAGGCGAACAGGGTGCGGAGGGTTTTGGACTGGCTCATCGGCAGGGCGGCGAACTTCTCGGTGAAGCGGGCCCAGGTAGACAGGGGGTAGATCGCCAGGCACTTGTCGATGCCCATCGCCAAGTAGAACGTGGTCCCCAATTCCTCCCGGAGCTTCGCGGGGATGAAGAGCCTGCCCTTGGCGTCGATACTGTGTTCGTAAGTACCGGTCAAGGTCCGCCCCTCCGTTTCTATGGAATGGGAATCCGCTCCACTTTTCCCCATCCGTTTTTAGTATAAAAGCTGTTGACATAAAATGCAAGTCTTTTTTCCCAATTCATGTGAGAAAAAAACCGCTGGTTTTCTTCAAAATCAGCGGTTTTTCATCGCTTAGGTTTACAATGCAAGTGCAACAGAAAAAAGAGGTG
>CANDKT010000058.1 GCA_947385365.1 uncultured Bacillota bacterium
CCAGAGCCGAAATCGGCACGAAGGAGTCCCCGCCCAACTCCAACAAATGCAAGTACAACACCGCCTACTATGGCCGAGCGGTTTCCGGCAGCGGCTACGCCTGGTGCGCCGCATTTGTGTGGTGGTGCTTCCGGGAGGCGGGTGCGCCGGAACTTTTCTATGGCGGCAAAAAAACCGCCTACTGTCCCACGCTGATGACCTACCACAAAGGGCAGGGACAAGCTGTGCAGGGCAGTTATGAGCCTGGCGACGTCATCTTCTTCAACTTCTCCGGGGGCAAAAATGCAGCCCACGTCGGCATCTGTGAGAGCTGGGACGGCAGTTACATCACCACCATCGACGGCAACACCGGCACGGGAAACGAGGCGAACGGCGGAGCCGTCATGCGCCGGAAGCGGCACAAAAAGTACATTGTTGGGGCGTATCGCCCTAAATATCAGACGCAGGAAAAGAAGGAGGAACCTGAATTGACAGAATCCGAAGTACGTAAGCTCGTCCGCGACGAGTACGCCAAAATTGAAGCGGAACGCGCCGCGCTCCCTGCCAGCGATTGGGCAAAGCCCTATATCCAAAAGGCTATCGACGCGGGCGCCTTTTCCAAAAACGCTTCTGGGTCCATCGACCGGCCCAAGGCGCACATCACGCGGGAAGAAATGGCGGTCGTTGCGGCCAAGTTGAGCAAATAGGGACTGGATGAAAGCAGAAACATCCTGCCTTTCTCGAAGCCTTGCGTTCCTACGTGGGGTACTATGTAGAGAAGGTGGGGTGTTTCATTTTATTTAGGGGTTTACAGGCGCAAAAAATGGGATGAACTGGTAAGCTGGGAAGAAAAAGGGGAAGGTGAGCGTATGGCCCGAGGGAAATATGAATACTGGCTGACGAAGGAAGGGCTGACGCTGCTGGAGGGGTGGGCGCGGGATGGTCTGGTAGACGCGCAGCTGGCGCACAACATAGGGATATCGACGTGTACGCTTTATGAATGGAAGCGGCGGTTTCCGGAGATCGGGGAGGCATTGAAGAAGGGGAAGGAAATCGTAGACATGGAGGTAGAGAACGCCTTATTGAAGCGGGCATTGGGGTACAGTTGCACCGAGGTGATAGAGGAAGAATCGTCGGAAGGGAACCGGCGTCGGGAGACGAAAAAGTTTATTCCGCCGGATGTAACGGCGCAGATATTTTGGTTAAGGAACCGGAAGCCGGAGAAGTGGCGAAACAACCCGGAAGGCGTGGTAGTGGAGGAACAATCGACGGGTGTAATCGTACTGGCGGCGGCGGAGATGGAGCCGGGAGAAGAACCTTCTGGTGGTAAAAACGAGAAGAAGGGGAGGAAATAAACGGTATGGCGAATACGAGCGCGGAGAATCTGGCGCGTCAATGGGAAGCGTTGAAGAGGCGGAAGGCGGAGGAGAAGCGAAGCGCGTCCTATTTATCGAAGCGTGTCAGTGACACAGCGATGGAGCGAGCGAGCCAAAATATGAATCAGGTTCGGCAGGGCGTTCAAACGCTTGTGCGTCAGGAGCGGAGGGAACAGCTTGGCCAGGTCAATCAGGCATGGGAAGAGGCGAACCGTGCGGCGACGCAGGCCAGTTCAGAGCGACGCAGGGAGCGGGCGCAGGACCTGGGTATAGAGCCGACTCCAACGGCCAAAACGTCCTACAGCGGGATACGCTCTGAACGGGACTGGGAGCGGCTGGACCTTGGTCCGGGGGGGCTTCTGCCGACTGGAAGTGGGAGTCCATCGGTGTATGAGCAGCTAGCCGACCTGAGCAAGCAGAGGCTGGCGCTCCAGAGGCAGGTAGATGAAGACACCTACCGGACGCAGCGGGAGCAAGGCTACCGTGAGATGTCCATTCTGGACGCGACGTGGAACTCCGCGACGCGTGGGTATAACAATTCGCATTACGGGCAGGAGCTGTCGCGTATGCGGGACGGGCGTGAGAACGAGGCGCAGAGATACGAAGATATTCTGAGTGGGGAACAGTACCGCTACACCACGCGCAATCCGGTGAAGAAGGCGATTTCCGGGGCGGCGGAGCTGCTTGGGCAACAGGTCATGCAGCTGACGGCCCCTGAGACCATCGGAATGACGGCAGGCGGGGCAGGTTTGGCTTTGGCCGCTGGTAACGCGGGGCCGCAGGCTCTGGTTCCGGAAGAGATTTTCACGGTTCCCCTTGCGGCAGGGCTTGGGCTGAAGACTGCCACCGGCATGATAAACGCAGAGATTGAAGGTGGTCTGGCATACAAGGAACTGCTGGACAACGGGGTTTCGGAAGAGACGGCCCGGAAGATTTCGGCTGTTGTTGGCGGTATAAACGGCGCGTTGGAGTTTGTGCAGATGGACGGACTGCTCAAGAGCTTCCGGATTCTGGCCAGAAACCCGTCGACCTATGGGGCCGCTGAACTGCTGCAAAAAGCGGTGAAGGAGTATACGGGACGTGTTTTGACGGAGACCTCGCAGGAGATCGCGCAGGAAGCGGTAACGATTGGCGGGAACCAGCTGGGGACGTATCTGGAGCAAGGGAAGCCGGTGTACAGCACGGGGGAAGTCCTTGATCGGTTGAAAGAGACAGGCATATCCTCTGCGCTATCCTTTGGCATTTTGGGCGCGCCCGGAGCGGGTCTAAACGTGGCGAACATTGGAAGCGGGGTTTATCATGACGCGAAGTTAGGCGCGGACCTGTCCGGGCTTGGTGACGACATGACGCAGGCGGTCATAGCGAAAGGCTTAGAGAGCGCGGAAGGGACGGAGATCCGTCGGCTTGCGGAGCAGTTACAGAGGCAGCTGAGCGAGGGGAAGCGAGTCACGAACAGCCAGCTAGGGCGTCTATACCGTGCGAACGCGGGAGCGATAGCGGCGGAGGAATCGGCACAGGGAGCTGCGCGGCAGGAGCAGGCAGAGGAACCGGGGCCGGTTTTGGAGCCTGAGGCGCGGACGGACTTACTGAGCCAAGCGGCGGCGCAGGCAGTGAACGACGGCAAGGTGAGCAACCGCATGGCGGAACGGCTGTTAGGGGACGCAGAGTCGATTGTGCGTCTGGAGCGTGACGCGGGTCTGGAGCTGAGGGAAGGTCTGACGAACGCGCAACGCCGGGCGGAGGTCAAGGGCGCGGTGCAGCGATACGCGGCTACGATGGTGCAGGCGGAGGACGGGAAAGGCGTCACGGCGACGTCTGAGACGGTGTCTGAGCGCGTTTCGGAGGAGGAGGGTACACGGATACCCCCACGCACGCGTGACGCGCAGGAGGCGGCGCAGAGGCCGGGATTCCGCATTCCGGAGGCATACCGGGCAGAGAGGTCGGAAGATGCGGCGCAGAACGTGGCGAAGCTGGAGCAAGCAGTTCGGACGGGCGGCCCGCAGGCATTTGGCGAACAGGGGCAGAAAACGATCCTGAGCTTTTACGATGGCACGTCGGATTTGACGGAGTATTACGGGTCGTTTGCGGTGTGGTATCAAGCAGGCATGACGGGGCTTGAGAAGGGGAAGGTGAAGGACCGCTACAGCTGGGCGATGAACCAAGCGCAGCGGGAAGCGGCGTGGCTGGCGGGGCAAGTAGACGCACAGGCTTCGTTGGAGGCGGAGAAACGGAACGTGCCGTTTGTCCCCGTCTACAGCGACGAACACGGTCTGGTGGAGAGCCTTTCGGGGCGGCGTTTGGACGCGAGCGAGGCGCGGGTATTGAACCAGGTTGCGCGGGACCTGAAAATGCAGATTCTAGTCGCAGACTCACTGGAGCGTGGCGCGGACGGGTTTCTCCGCAACGGCAGGATGGAGTTGAGTCGGGACGCGAAAGCGCCCTTACTTTCTGTAGGGAGTCACGAGGTTGCGCACCGCATCCAGGAGCTGGCTCCGGAGGCATTCCGGGTCTACCAAGACTACTCCATCCGGAAGATCTCGGAGATCAACGGCTACGACGCCGTGCATGAGATTCAGTACAGATACGCGAAATCCGGTGTCAATCTGTCCACCGAACAGGCCATGAACGAAGTGACTGCGGAGTTTACGCAGAAGATGTTCGAGGACGGCAAGCTGTTCCAGGAGTTTGCTGGGCAGCATCGCTCCGTGGCCAGGAAGATTCTCGACGCCCTGAAACGGTTCATCCGGAAGGTCCGGAACGTCTTCTCCCGCGCCCAGGTCGAACAGGACAGCGAAGCCATGCGCGTCTACGGGGTAGACATGGAGACGCTAGAGCAGGCGGCCAAGCTCTGGCAGGCGGCCTACGACGCGGCGGCGGAGCAGGCTCAGAAGAATCTACAGGCGCAGCAGGGACAAAAAAATACCGCCCAGGAGGGCGGCGAAAAGCGGTATTCAATCATTCGGACCAAGGATGGGAAAGCCTTCGTGCGGCTAGACCGGGCCGTGCTGTCCGACAACAACCCACGAAAATGGGGGAAGCAGATTGTAGAGTACATCAACAATGAAATCCGAAAGGGCAAGGATTTGGCGATATTGTGTGATGACGGAGACACAATCACACTGACCAGTGAAACAGCGGGAAAAGCCAGCCACGCCTATAAGCCGGATGGTACACCCTTCACAACGGAGGAATACTTTCTCAAACTCACCGCCGAAGCCCATATTGATGAGCTGCTTCAGGTGTCTTGGGGAGATGATATAAGTTCGGACTTTGAACACAGACATGGAGAACTCGCTGAAAGAGGCTGGCAGTACCGGACCGCCTTTTTCCAGATTTATGACCCGACCAAGAAGGGCGATGAAAAATACAAATATTACATGGTTCGGATTTCTGTGGCAATGGGTGCAAATGGGGTTAATACGGCCTACCATATTGGAGTGATAAAAGAAAGAAGCCTCCCCGATATGATTGGCTCTTCCGCTGAAAGCGGCGCTCCAAAGGTGGGGAGGGCTTCTTCTGAGGGTAGTGTAACACACACATCCGCAGAAGTCAAGTCCCAAATTTCGGAAACCACCGAAGCGGCGGAGGCGAAGGAGCTTTCGGACGGGAAGACGCAGTATTCGATCCGCCGAGAGCCGCCGCCGAAGAAGACCGGCGTTGCTTACAAGGTATTTTATGCGAAGAATGGCCAACTCTACCCGGCTATGGTGGCCAACCCCGGCGGCGAGGGGACACCCGTAGGTGTGTGGCTGAACGCGGACGCTGCGCCGCTTGGCACGCCGAGTAAGACGGGGCGCATGAAGGTCCAGGCGGGCGGCAAGGGGACCAGCACGGGCAAGACACAGCTTGCGTACCGTCCCGGCTGGCATCTGGGCGACATCCCGCTGGCAAAGCAGTTTGCGCGGGTGAACCCGGAGACTGGAGTAAAGGACCTCTTCCCCGCAGATTTTGTATGGGCGGAGTGTGAATACGCGGCGGACGTCGATTACCAGCAGGAAGCCGAGTCCTACGGCTACACGGAGAACGGGAAGTACCGGCACTCCTATGCCGGACTGCCGAAGCTCCCCACCGACGGTTACTACCGCTACCGAACGAACCCGAACCCGGACACTGTGCCTTGGATTATCACCGGCGCAATGCGCGTCAAACGCGTCCTGACCGACGCCGAGACCGACGCTATCTGCCGAGAGAAAGGCGTTGAACCGATGCAGCGTCAAGGCGGCCCGTTAGATGCGGCAACGATGCTGGAACGTTTTGGCATACAAGCCGGAGATCAGATTGAGGGGCAGATTTCGGATGATGGGACGAAGTTTTCTCTTGGCGCTCCGGTGGAGCGTGCCAAAAACCTAGTTGCGCTGCACAATCTGAACGCGGAGAAACTTAAAAAGGCGCTTCGCATAGGCGGATTTCCGATGCCGTCCATTGCAATCACGCGGACAGACATCCCACACACCAACTTTGGTGATATCACGCTGGTATTTGGTCGGGACACCATCGACCCGCAAGCTGACCGCAGGAATACCGCTTACTCCGCGGACGCCTGGACACCGACCTTCCCGGTTACTGAATATGAAGCCGACAGCAAGGTCAGTGCCAGACTCCGGGACAAGTTCTACGAATTGAGCCAGAGATTTGGGCGGGAAGCGGTCAATGCGCTCTACCCTTGGGGCAACTACGCCGAGGGCCAGCTCAACAGCGAAGGCGGAGAAGAAGCCGCGCTGACCAAGCTCCGGGGCGACACCGACATGATGCAGGTCTATCTCTTGGACAATGGCATGACGGTCCCGGAACCCGTAAAGACCGAAACCGTCACGCGCCTTGAAGAGGATGAAATCAGGGAGTACGACCACCTGATTGATACTTTGGGCCGCGAGACCTTTGAGGAAATGTCCCCTATTGGCGGTGAATCCATTATGGCCGCCCGGCGGCGCTGGATAAAAGACCACGGCGGAGAATTGGAAGAAGCCTATCGAGCATACCAGAAAGAATCCCGTGGCGCGGAACTCCAGACCATCCCACCCAAATTCCTTGTCTTCCTGGCCGCAAACACTCGAAATTATTTGAAGAACGGGCCGGAAACAAGGACCTCTACTGTGAACGTCATGAAGACCCAACAGGCTATCCGCGAGGCGGTCAATCAAGAAGATTATCATGCCTGGCTTACCGATCTGTTCGGGGGGATTGAGAAGAGCAGCGGCATTTACAACGGGAAGGACCGCTACACCCGCTCTGGGAATCCACGCAGCTTCAAGGCTACTCACCTGCCCGTCACGTTAGAGAATATCGCAAAGGCTATGGCAGCGGAGGGCGGAGGCGACAGCCGGAACGTCTCCGGGTTTTACGGCGTGAAGTCGCTCCGGGCTGGAATGGCGGCTCGTTTTGCGAGCATTGACGATATGCACGAGCTGGAAGGTCGGCTAAAGCACCTGACCGAAGAAGAAGCTGCACAAATCAATGACGCCCTTGGCGACAGGCTTTCCGCTCTTTTGGATAGAATCTATGCGACCAAGCCCCACAGCGAACACGACAATCAGCTGATTGCGTTTGATTCTATTGGGAATTTGCTCATGGACGCGTGCCGCGCACCCAAAGTCACCGTTGACAGCATCACCAAGGCGTTTTCTGGGACGGCATATAAAATCAGCACTCCCCTGGCCGCCGAGATACGGGACTTGCTGTTTGACATCAGTGAAATGCCCGTCAATATTTTCGAGGCGAAACCGGAACGCGCCGTCCGCTTTGATGAAGTTCTGGCGGCCATTGTCCCGAGTGATACCGAGCAAGCTCTGATCCAGCAGCTGGAGAACGCAGGCGTCAGAACGATTACCTATCTGACTGGCGACGACGCGGACCGGCTAGCGAAAGTAAACAGTGTAGATGAAGCGACATTTTCGCTCTCACGGGATGACAAGAACGGTCTTGCGGCTCTACGCCGTGAGAACGCACGGTTACAGGCGCGTGTAGAGTACTGGCGGAGTCAACTGAAGCGGACGGAGAACGGGCAAGTCGATCCGAAGGCGGTGACTCAGGTAGCGAAGCGGCTCATCAAGGACTATGGGGCGGACTTAGAGGTATCGGACATCTCCGGGGACCTGCTGGCGCTCTATGATTACATGGGCACCGGCAAGGACGGCAAAGACGGGCGGAACGACTTTTCGGACGCGGAGGTCCGCCGCCGGTCGTTACAGATCGCGCGGACGCTGATTGAAGCGGCGAGCGAGACAGACGACGCGATGTACCAGGAGTACAAAGATCTCCGTGAATACCTGCGCAAGACCAAGATCACACTCTCCCAGAGGGATATCGCTGGTATCCCGGAGTTCGGCCATCTCCGAAAGAAAAACATGGGCCGCCTGAACATCCGTTCTGGCGCTACCAATGTCGATCAGGTATACCAAGAGCTGATGGAGAGTTGGCCGGGGCTGTTTCAGACGGCGGCGGACAGTGCCGTCATCGACCAGTTCTTAACCATCGTCAGCGTTCTGGAGGACGTGTACCGGGTGACGGAGTACAACCCGTTTTCGTGGGACATGGAAGAAGCTACGGTCTGGCTGTCCAACGATATCATTGAGTCGTTTTTCGATCAGCCAAACATAAAAAAGACGTTTGCGGACCGAGCGGCGGCACAGCTGGAGGCAGAGCGCGGGCGAGGCCGTGAGCGCGTCCGGCGCGTCCGGGACGAGAAGAACGCACGCATCAAGGAAGTCCGAGCGGAGGAACGTGCGCGAGGTCAAGAGCAGGTCAAGCGGGTACGGGATGAAAAGAACCAGCGGATTGCGGAAGTCCGGGAGAAGGAGCGGGCGCGGGGCTGGGAGCGCGTGCAGCAGGTGCGGGAAGAGGGCAACAAGCGCATCGAGGCGGAGCGCGAGCGAGGCCGGGAGCGTGTCCGGCAGACCCAAGAGAAGGCCAATGAGCGCATTGCGAAGATCCGGGAGCAGGGCCGTGAGCGCGTGCGGAAAGCGATCCAGCGGGAGCGTGAGAACAAGGCGAAGCAGGTGCAGCGTCTGAAGGACCACTACGCGCAGCAGCGTGCGGCGCAGGCGGCGCGGCGGCAGGACAGCAAAATGCGTGACCGGCTCCTGAAGATTGTGCGGCGGCTGAAGAACAAGAAGTTGCCGGAAGCGAACCGTGCGCTGTTAGACGAGTACATCGGGGATCTGGACGCGGTGGCGAAGTCGATGACGGGCAAGACACTGAAAAAGCTGACGGATTTGCGGCTCTGGTACGAGGACCAGCTGAAGAACGACCCTGATTTTATCCCGGATAAGCGAATAGAAGAGCGACTCAAGCGTCTGGAGCGGCGGCAAATCGCGGACCTGACTCCGGAGGAGGTCGCGCAGCTGACAGAAGTGCTGTTGCACATCGAGAACGAGCTGGCGACGGAGAAGAAGCTGATCGACAGCGCGGACCGGCGGGACACGTATCACATGGCGGAGCAGGTGATAGCGGACGTAGAGGCGAGCGGAGGCAACCGCGGCCCGTTGGAATTTGCCAGCGACTTTTTTGTTACACAGACACTATCGCCGGTCCGCGAGGCGCGGCGTATGACGGGCTGGGCGCCAGACGACCCACTTGTGTCACTGATGGAGGGTTTGAGTGCCGGGCAACGGGCCATGCTGACCTACCAGATGCAGGCGGAGCAGCCGTTCCGGGTGTTTGCCAAGGACAAGGTGTTCGCGCGGGAGTTTTCCGGTCCGAAAGCCAAAGTCATAGAGATCAGCGGTCTGACGGCGGACGGGATCAAGACGGTAGAGATCACCCCAGCCATGCGTGTGTCGTTGTACCTGCACTCGCTCAACCCGCAGAGCCTACGGCACATCCGGGACGGCGGTATCTCGATACCTGACATCAAGCGGTACCGCAAGGGAGACATAGCGGGGGCGTATAACAATGACACGATCCTCAAGCTGACGCCCTCGCAGATCAAGTCGATCACCCGGCAGATGACGCCCAAGGAGCGGCAATTTGCGGAGCTGGTGCGCCGGTATTTCCGGGATGTGAGCAAGCCCGCGATCAATGCGGTGTCCGAAAAGCTCAAGGGCTACTCCATCGCGCAAGAGGAGGACTACTATCCGATTCATGTAGACCCCAGCTTCACCCGGACGGATTTTGAGTCCATCAAGTTTGACGGGAGCATGGAGGGCATGGGCTTCCTCAAGGACCGGCAGGCGGGGGCGTCCAATGCGATCTTGTTGCGGGACGCCAACGCGGAGCTGGAGCAATCGATCCGGTTACACAGCAAGTATGTTGGGCTAGGTATCCCGGTCCGCAACTTCAATAAGGTCTGGGGTGTGACGGCCCGTAATTTTGAAGCGGACGCGAGCGGATTTGAGAGCAGCGTCCAGAAAGCTGTCCGCCGTATGTGGGGACAGGAAGGGTTGCGGTACATTGAGAAGCTCATGAGCGACCTACAAAACGGGCGCAAGCAGCAGGGTGCGATGGCGGCGGCGGTGTCCAAGCTCCGGAGCAACTACGCTGGGGCGGTGCTGACGCTCAACGGCGTAACGGCGATCAAGCAGGCGGCGTCGTATCCGACGGCGGCGGCGGTGCTGGGCTGGGGTCCGCTGGTCCGAGCGATGGGCGACGTTGGGCGGGTAGACTTGGAGCTGATCGCACGGTATACCCCGCTCCAATGGTACCGGAGTCTGGGCTACTCGACGCAGGAGCTTGGAGATATGCAGCGGCCAGGTGCGGCGCGTATCCCGTCTGGACTCAACTGGATCCAGGGGACGGACCTGCTCACCACAAGAAAACTCTGGAAAGCGAGCGAGTACTATGTCCGTGGTCAGCACAAGGACCTGACACGAGGGACGGACGCCTACTACCGGGCGGTGGCTGAGGTCTACAACCGGGTAATCGAGGAGACGCAGCCTAACTACACGGTCATGCAGCGTCCGCAGCTGTTGCGGAGCGACAACCAAATCACGCAGGTCTTAAATATGTTTAAGACGCAGCTGTATCAAAACTTCGGTATCCTATACGACGCGACGGGGGCGTATACGGCAGCAGTCCGGCGGCAAGATGGTGTCACGGAGGCGCGGAGGGATCTAGCGCGAGCGGTGAGCAGCCAGGTGGTGCAGCTGGGCGTGGTGGCGGCCATGACGTTTCTGGGCGCGTTGGCGTTGGGCCGAAAGCGCAAGTATGAGGACGAGGACGGCGAGCTGACGGCTGAGTCGGTTCTCCCCGCGCTTGGCAAGGACATGGCAGGCGGCCTATTTGCATCGGTCCCGGCGGGGTCGGAGGTGTGGGAGCTGGCGTCGAGCAAGCTCTTTGGGGACCGCTGGTACGGCATCGAGCTGTCAATCATCGACACGGCCAACGACCTGATAAGTGATACGATGGGCATGACGGAGCAGTGCGCCGCTCTGATGGAGGCGGCACTCCACGAGGAAGAAATCGACTGGAACGAGACGCGCCTGGAGCTGAGCAGTCACCTGGACGGCGTGAGCAAGGCAGCGGGCATCCCATATGAAAACGCCCTGAAACTGCTGACGGCGGCGGTGCGGCACACGCTCACAACGGCAAAGGGCAAGTACCTGGGCGAGTATTACACGCTGCTGCTCACGGAGTCGCCGGACGCGGGCAGCCGGGACTACATGGATCTACTGTACCGGTCTATGGCGCGGGATCCGGAGGCATACGCGGTGATCTACGCGGATATGGAGGAGCGCGGACTATATGATGGGACGCGGACGACGGCGGACGGGGCAGTTGAGGAGGTGCCGACCAAGGTCCGTATCCGGTCAGCGATGGAGAGCCGGATGGTGGAGGCGGCAGGCGTTAAGACGGCGACGGAGCTTGACAAGCGCTGGTTGCCGCCGGAGGCAGACGCAGGGTACGAGGCGATCAAGGGGCAGGTCACGGACAGTGAGATCTGGAGCCGAGCGACGCAGGAGCAGCGAGACAAGGCGTTGGAGCAGCTGTACACGCTGCAATGGGGTGGCAAGCAAGGCGAGGAGATCAAGGGCAAGGTAGACGGCGGGCGCAAGTACGGGCTGGCGTTGAGTGTGGTGGACCAGCCCAACGAGAGCGGCAAGCTAGGGAGCTACACCAACGCGGAGCGCAAGGCAGCGATAGAGCTTATCCCTGGTCTGAGCAAGCGCGAGCGAGCATATCTCTGGGACTTTTCTGGCAACAAAAACAACCCCTGGAGATAAATTTCGCACAAAAATCCCCGCTCTGTTGTGGAGCGGGGTCTTTTTTACGGCCTCTGGAATGTATGGTTTGTGCAATATTACGATATTGCGATCTGATCCAAATGTGCTATAATAGCAGGTGCAGGGATTGATCCTCTGCATCGGGCGGGTCCTCATCCCGCCTGTGGATTGAAATGAAAATAAGTCCAAAATCGAAAGAACCACCCAAGACGCATACCGGCACAAAGCCCCCCGCAGGTCAAACTTGCGGGGGGTTTTGCTGTTGTCGGCTCTTATTGGTCCGCACTGGCCGACGGTGCGAGCCGCCACCGGTGCAAGCCCTCCCCCGCTCAGCGAGAGCGGGGGTTTTTTTGGCCTTGCGTGTTGGTATCCCGCTGGTTATCAACCGCTCTATCGACTCTATCCCAGTAGCTTGACAGCTGCACTGCGATGGAGCAGGAGTGCCAGCCCTGATGGGAGGAACAATGGCGAGATATGTAGGCGCGGAAGGAGGCGGCATCGGGCATAGAGATGGCGGAGCCGCCCTCGCAGTGGACTTTTCGGCGTTCGTCCCACCGAAAGAAGGGGCATTGCCAGGCGCGGTTGGAATAGCCGGAACTCAAAGGATCGTCTCCAATCCCAGCCCGGCGCGTTCCAGGGTATCCAGCCAGTCTTTGTAGGATAACCCGGCGGCCTTTGCCTCTTCGGATCCAGGTGGAAACCCGGCCTGACGGCGCGATTCTTTCAGTTCCCGGTAGCGGGCCAGCAGTTCCTGTTGTTTTACGTCGGAGCGAGAAACAAACGTGGCGGAGGCTCTGGAATTGTCAGACGGGCAAAGCGCGGCCAGCTCAGAGGCGGACGGAAAGTAGGGGTTTTTTCTTGCATGGGAGAGTGCGGCCTCCCGGACCTGCTGGTAATTCCAGGGGCGCAGCACTTCCATCCAGGCAGTTTTGGTTTTCAGGTCCATTTGGGGAGTTTTTTGGTTTGGGTAGACGTGGTGTAAGAGGTCAAACAACATTGCCAGTTCAGCCTCATTTTCCAAACAAAGCACCTTCTTTGTGTGTGTGTGCGTCTTACTTCTACAGAGACGTTCCGCAAGGACGCACACACACGAAGATTGGATTTTGTAGTTTTTGTAGGAGTAGGACTTATAGATAGCGAATCGTCTTCGTCCTAGTCTTAGTCTTTGTCTTAGTCTTTGTCTTAGTCTTATGTGCAAATGCTCGATTTGCAAGCAAAAGGAGCATTTGCTTGATTTGCTTACTTTTGCTTATCCCGTTTTGACTGAGCCGCATTGCGGCGGGTATTGGAGAGTTCTGCCATCGCGTCTCTGTCGCGGTCGACTTGGGCGCGCATCATGGGAAAGAGGAACCGCTCGTTCCCGCAGAGTTGCGGGACTTCGCCCGACCGAGCGTATTGCAGCAGGGCCGTGAAAAGTCTCCCCCTCTCTGCGTCCCCGAGGGGTTCGATAGCGTCCAGGTAGTCGACGAACAGTTTGATGTAAGTAATTGGGTATCCGGCTGACTCACTCTTCACAGGCGATCACCTCCACGCCAGGCGGCAAAGAAAACCGGACGCGCCGCACGAAGTCCCCTGCGCTACTAGCGGCGCGGGAGAGGTGGAGGAGGTAGACAGAGCGGCAGGAGGAGAGGTCCAGGGCTTGCAGGTAGTTGCATAGGGTATTGATTTCCATGTGGGTGTTAGAGATCCGTTTCCGGAGTTTGTCCGGTAATTTTTTACATTGGGCAAGGAGCTGGGCGCTATAGTTACACTCCAGGGCGAGGAGATTAACGCCCGGAAAGCGGTAATTGAGATTAACGGTATCGGTAGCAAAGACGAGCCTGTCCTCATCCAGACGGCTATGGACGAGGTATCCGAGGGGTTCGGCGGCGTCGTGAAAGACATTGAAGGGAATGACATCGAGGGAACCGATCTGGAACTGTCCCAGGTGGGCAACAGGGGAGATCAAGGAGCAATCCAAGGCGTCAGCGGTCCCCTGACTTGCGTAGACGGGGACGCCGGATTTGAGGATTTCCCGGACCGCCTTGGAGTGGTCCTTATGCTCATGGGACAGGAGGCAGGCGCGGACGTTGGAGAGGTCGACGTGCCGTCTGATCCGTTTGATTGAGATCCCGCACTCCAGAAGGAGTTTGGTCTGAGAGTCATACAAGACGTAGCAGTTCCCATGAGAAGAAGAGGCGATAGAAGTGAAGGTCAAAACGGAACCACCTCTTGGGATGGCGAAGAGCCAAGCACGGCGTCGGTGATGTCGATCACGGGCTGGGGCGCAGGCTGAGGAGCGGGGGGAGTGATATCGATGACGGTATCGGGTGCGTGGAGTTTGGCGTACTGGGAAGACTTTTTGATTTTGTTCTGCGCCCATTCGGGCAGGGCGTTGAAGGAAGCGTCGTCCCAGGGTTCCATATCGTAGCGGATGAGGGGCATGGAGTGATTCGGTGCAGGCATCCCCTTGGGGAGCTGCATCGCGGCGTCAATGTTAGCGTACTCGCCGGACTCATTGAGTACGACGGAGACTTGGACAGGGAGTCCAACAAGAGAATTGGGGTCAAACTCCGAAAACGCGTCATCGGAGAAGGTTTGGCCCAGCCAGGACTGAATAAATTTGCGCAGTCCGCCGTTTTTGCTCCGGGTGACGTTGAAGGTTCTGCTGAGTGTACGGGGTTCGGGTTTACCGTCGATTTCGACGGTTTCCCCGGCCAGCTCAAAGACAAGCTGGACTTGGTTGTTGTAGGTCTTGGAGCCTTTGTACTCGCACATTTGCTCACCCAGGTCTATTGAGTGGACGCAGACGGCGAGATATACGCCGGGAGCGACGGGGGGCAGCTTAGGTTTTGCGCGGTCTTTGATTTTCATGTAATCACCTCATAGTATAGATTGTTATAGTAAGCCCCGCGCCGGGGCCGGGGAAATTTTTACTGATCGAGGACCAGGCGGAGTTGTTTGTCTCCGGCGGATACGACGAGGCGGATGACCTGAGTACTGGCGGGGATTAAGCTGGTGACACGCTCCGCGTTATCGACAAAGAGGGGCACTTGGACGCCGTAGTACTGGGAGAGTACGTTAATGATATCGAGGCCGGCGTTGACCTTCGCGCCCTCATTGAGTCCGGAGGAATAGGGCACGCCGTTGACGGTGACGTCGCAGCAGTCTTCGAGTCCGCCGTTAATGAGGTTGCGGAAAAGGCGGAAGCGGACGATAGAGAACTTGGAGTTGACGCGCTCTTCGAGGAACTGCGTTTTGAAGCGGATAAATTCCTGAATCAGGTCAAGCAGATTATCGACTTCGGCCAATTCTGCTTCTGCTTTTTTGGCCTGCTGGCGCAGTTCGGTTTCGCGGCGGGAGGCGCGTTCCAGGAGATCTTTCCGAGCGAGTTTTTCGCGGATGGATTCCAGGTTGAGTTCCGCATTGTGGAGGTCGTCCCGGAGGCGTCTCTGTTGCATGGAGGCGTCCCTTTCGATTTCGGCCAGTTCGGAGAGCAGGGCGTTTTTCTGATTTTCCAAGTCAGCTTTCCGGGCGTCATAGTCGGCCAGATTGGAGATAACGGTCCGGGGCCGGGCTTCCAGTTGGGCGAGCTGAGCGGACAGATCGGCTGTTTCGGCCTGTTCACGGGCGTCGTCTTGTTCCAAGCGGGTGAGATCGGTCTGAATACTGTCGATAGCTGCCTTGCATCTGGAAGCATTATCGCAAGCGGCCTGTTTCCGGCTGGCCTTGGCGGCTTCAAATTTCGCTTGTGCGGCGTTGAGCTGTTCTGTGGGGAGGGTTTGCCCACAGGTAGGGCAAGTCCCGCCGGAGAATTGTTCGGCGTTGGCCTGGGACCACTGGGTGCGGAGGTCATTTATCTGAACTTCCAATTGTTGTATTTCGGCGAGTAAGTAGGACCGGCGGCGTTCTCTGTCGAGCCGGTTTGCTTCGAGCCGTCCGATACGGTGTCGGATGGTATCGGACTCATCGGGCGGGACGGCGGCGGCCTGTTGAAGTCGGAAGGCGGTGTTTTCGTTCTCCAGATGGGTCAGGAGGTTTTTGGTTTCGGTCAAGCGGTTGAGGACGTTGGCTTTTCCGTTCCCGGCTTCTGCGGCGTCCAGGGCGGCGCGGGCCTGATCGCGGACGGAACGTGCCTGCTCCAGTTGCTGTTCCAGGGCGGCGAAGTCGATACTGGAGAGTTCGGCGACGGTCTTGCGGCATTCGTCCAGTCGTGCCGGGGTATCGTTGCGGACGCCGTTGAGGGCTTTCCTGCGAGCAGTGAGTTTCTTGCGCAAGTCGTCGAGGATTCCGGTCCCGATTTCGGCGGCGAGGGGGTCAAAGCGCGGGTCTGCGGCCATGATCTGGTCATCGGGCGCGCTTCCGGCCAAATCGAAGAGGACGGCGCGGCGTTCCAGCCAGGGCATTTTTTCGGTGAAGTATGCCAGGCTGGTGAGGAGACGGAAGGCGTTTTCTTCCACGAGTTCACCGACGCGGGCAGTGAACTCCGATTTTTTGACGGGGACGCCATCGAAGAAGAAGTCGCTTGCGTGACCATCGAAGGAGGACTCAGAGGAACCGCGGCGTTTGGCCCAGATTTCGTAGTAGGTGCGTTTGAGGGAGTGATTGGAGCCGTCAGCGCGGAGGACTGCTTCGACGGAGGTAATGGCGTTGTGGTCGCGGACCTGACCGGATGGGTCGAGGGGCTTGATATCGAAGTCCTTGCGCCCCAGGGAATCTTTGCCGAAGAGGAGCCAGGTGAGTCCATCGTATACGGTGGACTTCCCCGCGGCGTTATCGCCGTAGATCGCGGCGCTGTGGCCGTTGAAGTGGAGTTCTAAGGCGCTAGCGCCCTTGAAGTTCTCCAAGCGGAGGGAGACGAGTTCGATTTTCATCTTGCACTTTCCTTTCCGGCCTGCTATAATAGGGGCAGACCTCCATAGTCGTCCCCCGCACGGGGGACGTGGATTGAAATGTTGTTTTCTCCTCTATCCCGCCGGACGCAGCACACGTCCGGCGGGCGCTTTTTATGTTTTTTTGAGCTGATCGAGGTAGCAGCACTCCCGAACGATTCCGCCCCGGAGCGGCAATTCAACGACACAGAAACGTTCCTCGGGGTGAATCCAAGCGACTGTCCCTTTCATCCAGGGCCGGGCAACCCCCTTTTCAGAGAAGGTGACGGA
>CANDKT010000059.1 GCA_947385365.1 uncultured Bacillota bacterium
CAATGGGAAAGCAGATACGTACACCTTCAACCTGAGTAAATTGACCCCTGATGCTCCTGATGGAATGAGTCTTGGAACCGTTTCCTATGTTCTGGGCACGGTCGACCTGAACGATTACTACACCACCGGCGCGGACGTCAGCGGTCAAACCTTGACTTTACCCATTCAAGCCGTAGAAAGCGAAACGGCAGGGGAGATTGGTACAATCACGGTCGTCATTCACACCGAAAACTTTGAGGATATGACCGCTGTTATTCGCGTGAATACCATAGAGAAAATCGTTCCCACCGGTCAACCGATCTTGAGCAGCACAACGTTGGCCTATGGTCAGCCGCTAAGCACGATTACACTATCCGGCAATATGAAGGACGGCGAAACGGACGTCCCCGGAACCTTCCTATGGAGCAACCCGGACGAACACCCCGCCGTTCAGGAAGCATACCAAGCAGCGTGGGTCTTTATGCCCAACAATACCAGCCGTTACGCTACCGTCAAAGGTACGGCAACAATAAAAGTCGACAAGGCTGAACAGACGGAACTGGTCATCAGCGGTCAGCCCGATGCCGTCGCCTATGGCGATACCTTCAAGCTGACTGCTTCCGGTGGCTCCGGTGACGGTACTGTGACCTGGAACGCAAGCGGTCCGGCTAGCGTGGACCAGAACGGAAACGTTACGATTACTGGCGTGGGCCGGATTACCATCACTGCCGTTAAGGCAGGCAATAGTGGATTTGAGGAAGCAAAAGGTATGCTGACCTTCACTGCGGAGAAAAAAGTTCTTACCGTCACGGAAGTTTCCGCTTCGGACAGGCAGTATAACGGAACCGGTACGGTAGAGGTTACTTCCGTGTCTCTTAGCGGCGTGGCAGCTGGCGACGATGTGTCTGTAGACACCAGCAACTTGACCGGAATTGTCAGCAGTTCCAACGCAGGAAGCTATACTTCCGTTATTCTGCCTACGCTCACGCTCACGGGCGGAAAGGCTGAAAACTACACGCTGACACAACCTTCCGGAGAAGTCCGTACCTCCGTGACCATCTCCAAAGCCAACGCGCTAACAGCTCGAACCGGTGAACTGACCATTTTCAATGGAAAGGCAGACACCTACACCTTCAACCTGAACGAATTGACCCCCGATGCCCCCAATGGGATGAGTTTGGGAACCGTTTCCTATGCCTTGGATATGGTCAACCTGAACGATTACTACACCACCGGCGCGGCAGTCAACGGTCAAACTTTGACTTTACCTATCCAAGCTGTGGAAAGCGAAACAACAGGGGAAGTTGGCACGGTCAATGTCGTGATTCGTACCGAAAACTTTGAAGACACGACCGCTGTTATCCATGTGCGTACTATAGTCAGAATCGTTCCCACTGGTCAGCCAGCTTTGAGCAGCACAACGCTGACCTACGGTCAGCCGCTGCGTACTATCATACTATCTGGCAGTATGAAAGATGGCGAAATGGACGTCCCCGGAACCTTCACATGGAGCAATCCGGACAACTGTCCCGCCGTCCAGGAAGCATACCAAGCCGCGTGGATCTTTACACCGAACGATACCAACCGCTACGCTACGGTCAAGGGTACAGCAATCGTAAAGATCAACAAGGCGGAACAACTGCCACTGGTCATCAGCGGTCAGCCCGATACTGTCACCTATGGCGATACCTTCACACTGACTGTCTCCGGCGGCTCCGGTGACGGTGCGGTGACATGGAACGCAAGCGGTCCGGCTAGCGTGGACGAGAACGGAACCGTTACGATTACTGGCGTAGGCCGGATTACCATCACTGCCGTCAAAGCAGGCGACAACGGATTCAGTGAAGCGAAAGGTACGTTGACCTTTACCGCAGAGAGAAAAACTCTTACTGTCACGGAAGTTTCCGCTTCGGATAGACAGTATAACGGAACCAATACCATAGCGGTCACTTCCGTGACGCTCAAAGGTGTGGCAGCTGGCGACGATGTGTCCATAGATACCACCAACCTGACCGGAACCGTCAGCAGTTCCAACGCAGGCGACTATACCTCGATCGTTCTGCCCGCGTTGGCGCTCACAGGCAAAGCAGCTGAAAACTATACGTTGACACAACCTTCCAGCGGAGAAGTCCGTACCTCTGTGACCATCTCCAAAGCCGACGCATTAACGGCTCAAGTTGGGGAACTGACCGTTTCGAACGGAAAAGCGGACACCTATACCTTTAATCTGAGCGCATTGAACCCCGACGTTCCCAATGGGATGAGTCTGGGGAACGTTTCCTATGTTTTGGACACGGTCGATTTGAACGACTACTATGCTGCCGGCGCGGATGTCAGCGGTCAAATCCTGACCTTGCCCATTCAAGCCGTGGAAAGCGAAACAGCTGGGGAAATTGGCACAATTATGGTCGTCATTCACACCGAAAACTTTGAGAACATGACCGCTGCGATTCGTGTATATACAGCGGATCGGATCGTTCCCATTGGTCAACCGGTTTTGAGCGCCACGACCTTGACTTACGGTCAAACTTTGAGCGCTATCGAGTTGTCCGGCAATATGAGAGACGGCGAAACCAACGTCCCCGGAACCTTCACATGGAGTAACCCGGACGACTGCCCCGCCGCTCAGGAAGCGTATCAGGCGGAGTGGGTCTTTACGCCGGACGATACCAGCCGCTACGCTACGGTCAAGGGTACGGCGACGATAAAAGTCGACAAGGCGGAACAGGCAGAACTGGTCATCAGCGGTCGACCCGACACGGTCACTTATGGCGATACCTTTAAGCTGATTGCCTCCGGCGGCTCCGGTGACGGCGCGGTGACATGGAACGTGGACGGTCCGGCCAGAGTGGACGCGGACGGAAACGTTACGATCATTGGTGCAGGTCGTATCACCATCACCGCTGTCAAAGCAGGCGACAGCGAATTTGGGGAAGCGAAAGGTACGTTGACCTTCTCCGCAGAGAAAAAAGTCCTTACTGTCACCGAAGTTTCCACTTCGGACAGGCAGTATAACGGAACTACTACTGTAACAGTCACTTCCGTGGCACTTAGCGGCGTGGTAGTTGGAGACGATGTGTCTGTAGACACCAGTAATTTGACCGGAACCGTCAGCAGTCCCAACGTAGGAAGCTACACCTCGGTCGTTCTGCCTGTGCTGACCCTCACAGGCGAAAAAGCCGAAAACTACACGCTGACGCAGCCTTCCGAAGAAGTCCGTACCGCTGTGACCATCTCCAAAGCCGACGCGCTGACGGCTCGGAGCGGGGAACTGACCGTTTCCAACGGGAAAGCGGATACCTACTCCTTCAACTTGAGCGCGTTGAACCCCGATGTCCCCAATGGGATGAGCTTGGGAACCGTTTCCTACGCTTTGGGTACGGTTGACCTGAACGATTATTATACCACCGGCGCGGCGGTCAGCGATCAGACGTTGACCTTGCCCATCCAGTCCGTGGAAAGCAAGTCAGAAGAGCAGATCGGTACGGTCACTATCGTTATCCAGACCGAAAACTTTGAGGATATGGCGGCCGTTATCCGGGTAAGTACCGTAAATCAGACGGTTCTCACCGGTCAGCCGGTTTTGAGCAGCACAACGTTGACTTACGGCCAGCCGCTCAGCACAATCACACTGTCCGGCAGTATGAAGGACGGCGAAACGGACGTCCCCGGTGTGTTCGCCTGGAAACACCCCAATGAAAAACCGAACGCGCAGAGCGTATACGCGGCAGCGTGGATCTTTACACCTGCCGACAGTAACGCCTATGCCGCCGTCAGCGGCGCCGTGAATGTGACCGTCGATCAGGCCACACCGACCGGAACGCCTCGCTATACCGCCATCACTGCCAGCGGCAAGACCTTGGCAGACGCGAAACTGTCCGCTGCGGACGGCGCGTTCAGCGTGGCGGGCTACGTGACCTGGACCCTGCCCGAAACAACGGAAGTCATGGCGAATACGGAATACGAGTGGATATTCACACCAGCCGACCGCGTCAACTATCACACGCTGACAGGCCGTATCCAGCTCTGGACACAGCACAGTACTTCCAGTAATGGCTCCGGTACCTCTACGGTCACGACGCCTGTCAAAACAAGCCCCAGTCAAACAGGCGCGTCGTCCGTTCAGACTACCGCCACACCCGCCGCGGTCACGAAAGGCAATACGGCGACAGCTAAAGTGAACGCGTCCACAAGCAACGAGATCGTGAAACAAGCAGTATCCAACAAGAGCGGAAGTGTAGTGGTAGCTCCGGAGATCAAGGGAAGCGTAACCAAAACAGAAGTTTCGGTTCCATCCTCCATGATGAAGCAGATCGGTAGCAAAACAGAGGCTGGCCTTACCGTTTCGACGCCTGTGGCGGAAGTGACTATCCCTAACGGCGGCTTGAGCGAGCTGTCCAAAACGGGCAGTACGGTCACGATCACCGCAGAACAGACCGGAAATATGGTGGAACTGTCCGTGACCGCAGACGGAAAACCAGTGGAGAATCCCTCCAGCGGCCTGACGCTCACCGTGCCCGCGCCGAATGCGGCTCCCGGTACGGTCGCCGCGCTGGTCCGTGAGGACGGTACCCGGCAGATCATCCGCAAGTCCGTCGCGGACGGCAGCCGCGTGATTGTCCCGCTGGACGGTCCCGCTAAGCTGGAAATCCTGGACAACGGGAAACGGTTCCGCGACGTGCCTGACAACAGCTGGGCCGCCGACGCGGTGTCCTTCGTCAGCGCACATGAGCTGTTCAGCGGCACCGGCAGCGATCAGTTCAGCCCGGACCTGCCCATGAGCCGCGGAATGCTGGCGGTGGTACTCCACAACCTGGAAGGCAACCCCCGTCAGGCGTTCGCCAACGCGTTTGCCGACGTGCGCGGTACCGCTTGGTACGCGGACGGCGTAGCTTGGGCCGCAGAACACGGTATCATCAGCGGCTATGACGGCAATCGGTTCGGCCCCGATGACAACATTACACGGGAACAACTCGCCGTCATGCTCTGGCGTTACGCCGGGAGCCCGACCGCTGTGAGCGGAACGCTGCGCTTCTCCGACGCGGACACAGCCAGCGATTGGGCCCAAAACGCTCTGCTCTGGGCGGTGGAACAAGGAATCCTCAGCGGCAAGGGCGGCGGTATCTTGGACCCCTTGGGGAAAGCGACCCGTGCGCAAGCGGCTCAAATGCTGAAAAATTTCATTCTGGATTGACTTGCGCAAGATAAACACAAAGGGCTTGCTGTCTGCACTTGGCAGACAGCAAGCCCTCAGTTTTCCAGCAATACGGGAACCGACCGGCGGAGCCGCAGGCTTGTTCGGGTCACGGAGCAGTCCATCGCAAGGACCTCTACCCCTGCCCGCGCCGCTCTGCGCAGCGCCGCGCCAAATTCCGGATGCGCGATGTCGTTCGGCTTCATGCACGTCATGCCCTCCATCTGGATGACAAAGCATACCGCCGCTTGAAACCCCGCCGCGCGAGCGGCAATCAAACCTTCTAAGTGCTTCACGCCCCGGAGCGTGGGCGCGTCCGGAAAACAGGCGACACCGTTTTCCTCCAGAGTCACGCCCTTCACTTCCACAAAACCCTTTTCTCCTCCGGCTTCCCAGTAGAAGTCGAACCGGGAGTCCCCGTACACCCGCTCCGGACGCAAAAGGCTCAGCGCGCCGCGGAACCCCCCGGACAACGCCCACTCCTGGAACACCTTGTTCGGCGCCTGCGCGTCCATGTTAATCAGAAGCGGCCCCTGCAACCGCGCCTTCTCTACCACCACTAAGTCGTACCGCGTCTTTCGTGCGGAATCGTCGCTCTGTTCCAGATATACCCGCGCGCCTGGAACCAACAATTCCCGGCAACGGCCTGTGTTCTTGACGTGGCACACCTCCAACTGGCCCGCGATCTCCACATGAGCGACAAATCGGTTCGGCCTCTCCCGAAAAATTCCCTCCTGTATGGCGCGATATTCCATCGCTCCGCCCCCTCAAAGCGCGCCCCGCAACAGCGCGGCGAAATGCCGCGTGATACGGCCCGTCAAGCCCCAAATCGCCCGGCCCTCCCACGTGTAGACGGGGACGTTCTCATATCCCGGCTGCCACTGGTAATTCCTCGGGATTCCGATCAGCTCATACGGAAAGTTCTCCGCCGGTGTGGGGAGTAGGTCGTATTCATACACAAGGGGCGGCGTGTCCAGCAGATGAGACAGCGGAACAAAGAAAACTTCCTCCACCTCCGCCGGGCTGGGGTCCAGCCGCGCCAGTCCCGCGCCGTCCACGAACCCTAAGATCGGATACATGATGAAGTTCGCCCGATGGGCGATAAAATCCAGCCGCCCCAACAGCCGCACGGACTGCTTCGGAATCGCCAGCTCCTCGAACGTCTCCCGCAACGCGCACGACTCCGGGTCTTCCCCCGGCTCCATCCGCCCGCCAGGGAAACATACTTCCCCCGGTTGACGGCGCAGCGTGCGCGACCGGACCTCGTAGAGAAGGAACAGCTCTCCGTCCCGCTCCGCCAGCGGGACCAGCACCGCGTAGGCCCGCTGAGCGTCCATCAAACCAGGGGTCCGGGTCCGCAGCACCGCTTCCAAACCGCTCAGGCTGACATCCATAGCCGCTCCTTTTTTAATCCCCGAACCGCTGAATCTTATCCAAACGTGACAGATACGGTTCGATGTACCCGCACTGCGGGCAAACCGCCGCTTTCACGTCTCCAAAGTAGTTCTTGGGCAGCATTCCGGACGTTTCCGGTCTGGTCACCCGCAGCAAGGAACTGTTCATGGTTTCCCGGATATCGAAGCCTTCCAGCATTTCGCAATCGCACCGAATACATCTACGCATCGTCAAGACCTTCTTCTCTCAGAATTTTTTGCATTCTCCCCCCTCCGGGGGGGAGAATGCGGCTTTTATGCTTTCTTCGGATTGTCCGACCAGCGCGGAGCCGAGACGCCTAACAGCGTCAGCCCGTTGGCCAGAACGATACGGACCGAATCCGCCAGCTTGAGCCGCGCCGCTAACAGCTCCGGCCCCGCCCCCATCAGACGGCACGCGTCCTCGTTGTAAAAGCGGTGGAACTCCTCCGACAGCGTGGTCAGGTAGCGGTTGATCCGGCTGGGGTCGTAATCCCGCGCGGCTAAGTGCAGCTCTTCCGGGTATTGCGCCAACGCTTTGATGACAGCCAATTCCTTTTCGTGCGCCAGCAGGGACGCGTCTACCTCCGCCGCGGCAGGCACTTTGGCCCCGGCCGTCTCCGCCATGCGGTCGATGAGCGTGCAGATACGGCCATGCGCGTACTGGACGGAATACACCGGGTTCTCGCTGTCCTGACGGACCGCTAAGTCCAAGTCAAAATCCAACGGACTGCTCGCGGCGCGGTTGTTGAAGAAGTAGCGGGCCGCGTCTACGCTGATCTCGTCCAGCAGATCATGCAAGGCAATCGCTTTGCCGGAACGCTTGGACATCCGCACCGGCTGGCCGTCCTGGAGCAGATTGACCAGCTGCATCAGCACAATCACCAGCCGGTGGGAACCGTCCAGCCCTAAGCCGTCCAACGCGGCTTGCAGCCGCGCCACATGGCCGTGGTGATCCGCGCCCCAGATGTTGATCGCCAGATCAAACCCCCGCACGTCCAGCTTGTTGCGGTGGTAGGCGATGTCCGCGGCAAAGTAGGTGTAAAACCCGTTGGCGCGCCGAAGCACATCGTCCTTCAAGTCCAACTTGTCCGCTTGCTCCTGCGTCTTGCCCTCCCGCATATACTTCTCCCGCAACAGACGAGAGGTGTTCAGCCACAGTGCGCCGTCCTTCTCATACGTCCACCCCTTGTCCGTGAGCAGCTGGACCGTCTCCGCTACGTAGCCGCTGCTGTGCAGCGAGGATTCCAAAAACCACTCGTCGTACTCAATGCCGTACTTCTTCAGATCCGCCTGCATTTTCGGGATGTTGCGCGACAGGCCGTATTGCGCCATATCATTCAGCCAATCCGACTCGCTCCGCTGACCGGGGAACTCCCCCGCCTGCGACAGGAACCCCTGCGCCAGCTCCCGAATGTCGTCCCCATGATAGCCGTCCTGCGGGAAAGGATAGTTTGCTTCTCCCAGCGTCTGCTGCATACACCGCGCGTAGATCGACCGGGCGAATTTGTCGATCTGGTTCCCGGCGTCGTTGACGTAGAACTCCTTCCACACGTCCCAGCCGTCCCGCGCCAGCAGATTGGCTAACGTATCCCCCAGCACGCCGCCTCGGGCGTTGCCGATGTGCATCGGCCCGGTGGGGTTCGCGGAGACGAACTCCACCATCACTTTTTTGCCGCCGCCCTCCTGACCGGAACCGTAATCGGCCCCTTCCGACTCCACCGCGGCCAACACGTCGCCATACCACTTGGGACCTAAGGTAAAGTTCAGAAACCCCGGACCGGCAATCTCTACCTTGGAAAAACAGCTGCCCTCCAACTCCAGGTGTTCCACAATCGCCTGCGCAATCGCCCGGGGAGCCATGTGCAACTGCTTCGCCCCGGCCATTGCAAACGTGCAGGCGTAGTCCCCATGATTGAGATCCTTGGGGATCTCCACCGCGGCTTTCACCTGCGCGCCGCCCGGCAGAACTCCCGCTTCCGCCGCTCTCTCGTAGGCCGCCTGCGTCAGCGCGGCGGCTTGGTTTTTGGCTGACTGGATCAGATTCAACATACTTCGCACCTTCATCCTTCTTTGTCTTGTCGCTTCACTGCTGTGAACTGCCTGCGCCGCTCCCAGCCTCCTTCACGTTGATCCGGAAGGTGCTGTGACCAGCCAGCGCATGGTCTACCTCAATCGTGTACTCTACCTCGATATCCCCGCCCTGGTCGTTGAGCCGCGCCATCAGGTGATGCGTGTTCACCCCTATCGCCATCGCCCCGTAAGGCGTGTTGTACATGGACAGATGACGGCGTCCCTGCTGAAACACCATCTGAGAGTTGAACTCCCCCTCCCGGAGCAGCGTGATCTGTTCCCCCTCTACCTGAATGGTCGTGATCGTTCCCTCCAGACCGGTCAGTTCGCTCTCCTGATAGATCAGCGTATAGCTCGTCCCGGAACGCAGCAGCCGGCCTTCCGTCACCAGCTCCACGCAGTCCGTATCCATGTCTTCATATTCCTGCATCCCCTTGATGGAGATGACCACAGCTTTTTCCATAAAATCCTCCTGGACCCTGTCTCGTTTTCCGCCTCGGCAGGACCTGCGGCGGTTTCCAATAGGCTGATTATACACACTTTGCCCCGCGCTGTAAAGCATTTTGTCGCCTGTTTTCCCCGCTTGCCCCACAAACTCTTTTTTCGGGAGCCTGCCCTGCGAAGCAGAAGAAAACTTTTGTCGTTTCCTCCATTCAGGCAAAACGGCGATCTTATAAGATAGACGCTGCTTCCGGACCCTGGCTTTTGTCGAAAACTATGGTCCAGTTGGGGATTGCTTTTTTTCCCGTTTTCAGGTAAAATGGGAACTGCTGTTCCACCTGCCGAACAGCCTGCCTATGAACTTCCGGTCTCGGAAGCACCAAAATCAATGCGAGGTATCAAATATGAACCAAAAGGAAATCGGTGAACTGCGCCGGCGCTTCCGAGCGGACCGGAGCGCAATCAGCCGTATCTACGGCTGCTACGTCAACGCAAACAAAGAGGTCGTGGCTTACCTCGACGAATCCTTAGGCCAACTCCCGCCGGAAGAGTCCGAAAAATACCTGGGACTCCTCAAAAAAACGCTGTCCGGGACCCCCGGGAAAAACTTGATCGATATCGTCTTCTCCACCCAGCAGGTCGCCGACAGCGAGGAACACCGCCTCCTGTGCGCCCTGCGGGATTCCCAGCTGAAAGATGGCGAGATCCGGCAGGAATTTTACCAGAAAGTGATCGACAACCTGGACATGGACGGCGGGAACTACCTGATCCTCCTGGCCCACGACGCCTACGACGTCCCGCACCGGAGCAAGGACGGCGAAGACCTGGACGACGCTTCCGAAACCGTGTTCTCCTACGTGGTCTGCTGCATCTGCCCCGTGCGGGACGGGAAACCGGAGTTGGGTTACTGCCCCGGAGAAAATGAGTTCCACAACTGCCTGCCCAGTCAAGTGGTCACTCCACCCGAATTGGGTTTCCTCTTCCCCGCCTTCGACGACCGCGCCGCGAACCTCTACAACGCCTTGGCCTACGCCCGGAAACCAGACCAGCTCCATCACGAATTTCTCGACGCCATCTTCCATACCGAACCGCCTATGTCCGCCGGAGAACAACGCGAGGCGTTCCAGAACGCCTTGAGCCAAGCCCTGGAAGGCACTTGCAGCTTGGAAGTCGTTCAGGCCGTCCACGAGCAGCTGGCCGACCGCATCCAACAACATAAGGACAGCCACGACCCGGAACCCTTGGCCGTCACCCCCAAAGAGGTCGGCGCGATCTTGCAGGACTGCGGCGCGACCGAAGAACAGATCACCGCCTTCTGCGACAGCTGCGGTGAGCAGTTCGGTCAGGACGCCGTACTTAGCCCCGAGAACCTCATCGACAGGAAACGCTTCGAGGTCAAAACCGCCGACGTCACCGTTACACTGCCCCCAGAATGCAGCTACTTGCTGGAGACCCGCGTGATCGACGGCAAAAAATACCTCCTCATCCCCGCCGAAAACGGACTCGAAGTCAACGGCTTGCCCGTCGATTGGACCCAAACATAATGCAAAGGTCTCCCGGTTCCCCCGGGAGACCTTACCTTCTTCCTATATCCCGCTTCCCTCAGCCGAAAGCTCTTTTTGGTTCTTTTTCTCTCGAGAAAAAGAACGCCCGCCCGGCGAGGGCCGGGGGTGTGGGGGCTGGCCCCCACCAGCCCGTCCGGCCAGGACCCGGACGTTTTAACCGCCCCGTTTCCCTACGCGGGTCCCGCGGTAGCTGCCTCGGCCTCCCGCGCCGCTGCCCGCGTGACGTTTGGGCTTCTTGCGGAACACCAGGACCCGCAGCAAAACCCCAGCCGCTACAATCGAAACCGCCGCTAAGACCAGCTGCTTGTAGTGACTCCGGAAAAATTCAAAGAACTGCTCCTTCTTGTACAACAGCTCCGAACGTTCCACTGCGTTGACCGCTACCAGGTCCAAAACCCCGTAGACCTCCCCCTCGTAGGACAGCTTCATCGTACCCAATACTTGACCCTCTTCCACCGGAGCCTCCACTTCCTTCGCAAAGAGCGTCACTTCCGTCTCGATGTTCTCCAGATCCAAGTCCTTCGGCAGCGTGCGGGTCACGGAACCTTGCGGCTTGACGTTTACCTCATCCGCCTGACGCGACATCGTAACCGCTACTTTATCCACCGGCTCGTCTCCCTGCGTGATCGTCACGCGACGGAAGTTCTCGAATCCCCACTGCAAAAGCCGCTTGCTCTCCCGGAACTGGCCCTGTTTCAGCTTCTCCTCCCCAGGGACCTGCATGGGACCAGATCCCAAAATGACCGAGATCAGCAACGTCTCGCCATCTTCCGCCGCGGCAACTAAACACCGCCCCGCTTCATCCGTCCGGCCCGTCTTGCCGCCTATGCACTTGTCGTAGACGTAGCCCAAATAGTTCAAGTTGGAAATCAAACCGTTCGTGTTGTAAAAATGCCGCTCCCCGGACATATTTGTGGCGGGTACGCGATGCTCCGCAGTCTTTATCATAGTCCGGAACGTGTCGTACCGCAGGCATTCCTGCATGATAAGCGCCAGATCGTAGGCCGTGGAGTAATGCTCCTCGTTATGTATCCCGACCGGGTTCGTGAAATGCGTGTCCTGACAGCCCAACGCGCCAGCTTTCCGGTTCATGTGCGTCACGAAGTCCTCAATCGTCCCGTCCAGCTCCGCCGCCAGCACGTTGGCCGCGTCCGCGTAGGAGGGCACCAGTGTGCAGTACAGCAGCTCCTCGACCGTCAGCACCTCGCCCAGCTTCAGCGCGGCGTTGACGTAGCTCTCCGTGACACCCTGCATTCGGGTCTCCCCAGCAGCCACCGGCGTACTCAAAGACAACTGCCCCGCCTCTATGCCTTCCAAAACCAGCAGCGCCGTCATGATCTTCGTCGTACTCGCCGGAAACGCCCGCTCATAGGCGTTCTTGTTGTAGAGAACCTCCCCGTAGTTGGCGTCCAGCAGCACCGCGTGCGTGCAATACAAGTCAATCGGTTCCAACGCCCCCGCGGGGACGATCAGCAGAGAGTTCAGCATGGGAATCAGCAGAAGGAATGCAAGAAAACGATATTTTTTCATGGGCAAATCTCCATTTGTGTGGTATAATGTCTGTGGTCACGTTAGATCCTTATGCGGCGCGGCTGATTTGTATTATAGCAAAGCAAACGCTCCCGCGCAAGTGAAGTCCTCTTAAATTATCCTTAATTTCTATGCGCCCGTCCCACAGAACACCATTTCTTCCCGCCTCCAGGGGGAAATACAAAATCCAAAAGAGGAAAGGAGTCCATTATGAGCGAAAACTTAGCATATCAGGAAGCACAGCGGGAGGAGTTGATTGGCGGCGAGGCAGTGGCGATGTCCCCGCGGCCCTCTTTCAACCACAATCAGATTTCCTACAACATCTCAAGACTTTTCGGTAACTATCTGTATGGGAAACGATGCATCCCCATTGCCGATGGAACAGACCTCTACCTGGACGAGGATAATCACTTTGTCCCGGATTTTATGATCGTCTGCGACCCGGACAAAATCAAACGCGACGGCGTACACGGCGCACCGGATTTGGTTGTGGAAGTCCTTTCCCTCAGCACAGCGAAGAATGACAAGACGTACAAAAAAGAAGTCTATGCGAAATGCGGCGTTCGGGAATACTGGCTCGTCAGCCCTGGTGACAAGTCTGTGGAAGTTTACCGCACGAATGGAACCGAGTTTGTTCTTTACGATATCTACACGCTCCCTGAAGACTGGGAGCTTGCGCAAATGTCCGAAGCAGAACGCGCCGAAGTCGTGACACACTTCCAGTGCAGCTTGTATGACGACCTGGATATCTCCCTGGAGGATATTTTCTATCGCACGTTTTGAGTTTGCCCGCGCGCGGACGGGAAACGTCACAAAATCACGCAATCTTTACATCGAAAGAGCGGATGCCGTATGAAAACGACCTCGCAGACGGGTTCGGAAACGAACGCTGCGGAGCGGTCCGACAAGAAAAAATATAGCGGAATGTCCCGCCTGGAACAGGCGGTCCTGCTTTTGACGGCAGGCTTTCTGCTCTTTACCGGCGGCTGGTTCCTGGCGGAGCAAAACCGTCCGGAACCGTACCCGGTGACGGTCACGCGGTCCCAGCCGGAACTAGAACCCGCTGCTTCCGCCCCGCCGGACGAGTCCAGACCGGAGACGCTCCTGGAAGGGGAGATCATCGACCTGAATACTGCGGACGTCTACGATCTCCAACGCCTGCCCGGTATCGGTGCGAAACGCGCACAGGATATCGTAGACTGGCGGGAAACAAATGGACCCTTCCAGACCGTGGACGAATTGGTCCGTATCTCCGGAATCGGAGAAAAAACACTGGAAGGTCTGCGTCCCTACGCCGGGGTGGGGGACCCCGGCTGATGCTATCTGTCCGGGCGAAGTCCCGGCAAGGCGCAAATACTACGAAATAAGGAGTTTCCAAATATGGCAAAAATTCTGGTCGTGGACGATGAACAGGTACTCGTCAAGGGGATCAAGTTCAATCTGGAACACGAGGGCTATCAGGTCGAAGTCGGGTTCGACGGCGAACAGGCGGTAGAACTGGCTCGGGAGGGCGGTTTCGACCTGATTATCCTGGACTTGATGATGCCCAAAATCGATGGGCTGACTGCCTGTATGCGTATCCGGGAGTTCTCCAACGTGCCGGTCATCATGCTGACCGCCCGGAGCGAGGATACCGATAAGATCATCGGGTTCGAATGCGGGGCCGACGACTACATCACCAAACCGTTCAACATCCTGGAGGTCAAAGCCCGTATCCGTGCGCTGCTGCGCCGTTCCGCGGCGGTGGAACAGCAGCAGGGCGGCAGCGTCCTCACGGCAGGCCACATCCGGCTGGACGCCGGAGAACGCGCCGCTTGGCGGGACGGCACGCCGGTGGAGCTGACCGCGAAGGAGTTCGACTTGATGGAACTTCTCATGCGCAACCCCGGCCGGGTGTACAGCCGGGAAAATCTGCTCAACGTGGTGTGGGGCTACGAGTACGTCGGAGATTACCGCACCGTGGACGTCCACGTCCGCCGCCTGCGGGAGAAACTGGAACTGGACCCGGCAAACCCAGAGTACATCCGTACCAAATGGGGCGTGGGCTACTACCTGTCCAACCGGACGGAGAACAGAGGAAACGGAACCTGACCGCTCAGGGGAGGTGACACCGTGTCACAGGAGAACCCAAAGGAAAAAAACAAAAAAGTCCCCTTTTTCGTCTCGCTCCAGATGAAATACGCCATGAGCTACCTGGTGCTGTTCGCCGTGGTGCTGCTGCTGCTGAACACGTACCCGGTCCTGGCTTCTCAGGACCTGCTTTTCGCCTCCAAGCGGGACTCGCTCAAAAGTCAGGCGGCCGTGATGGCCTCCGCCCTGATGGAACTGGAATCCCTGTCCGCTGATCAGGTGGCCCGGGTGATGAATATGCTGGACAGCATGGGCTTGCAGCGTATCCTCGTCACGGACCCGTCCGGGCTGATCCTCTACGACAGCCTGGAAACAAAAGAGGAGCTTTCCGAGGACGACGAACCCTCCGAACCGCGTTACCGCTACGCGCTGTATCAGGAAGTCGTGCTGGCTCTGCGCGGCAGCGACGTGTCCTGCTCCCGCTACAGCGACCACGCCTTTTTGTCCTCCGCCGCTATGCCTATCGTCTACCGCGGCATGGTCATCGGCGCAATCTACATCCTGGAAGCCGATTCGGTTCAGGGAGAACTCCTGTTCAGCCTCCAGCAAAACCTGCGCTCCATCTCCCTGGTCATCGCCGCGGTCACGCTGGTCGTCAGCGCCGTCTTTTCCAAGATCCTCACCGCCCGTATCGCCGCCCTGCTCCGCGCCATCCGCACCGTGGGCGAGGGAGAGTATGGTCATCGCCTTCACCCCGCGGGCCGGGACGAGTTGGCTCACCTGGCCGAGGAGTTCAACCAGCTCACCGACCGGCTCCAGACCACCGAGGAGGTCCGCCGCCGCTTCGTCTCCGACGCCAGCCATGAGCTGAAAACGCCCTTGGCTTCCATCCGCCTGCTGACCGACTCCATCCTGCAAAATGAGCAGATCGACTTGGAAACCGTGCGGGAGTTCGTCTCCGACATCGGCGACGAGGCCGAACGCTTGACCCGCATCACCGAACACCTGCTGGCCCTCACCCGCCTGGACAGCCAGCCCGCCGGAGATACCCATCCGGTCGATATGGCACAGGTCGTCCGCCGGGCCAGCGGACGCCTGCGGCCCGTGGCCGCCGCCGCAGGCGTCAGCGTCCGGGACGACCTGCGGCAGGACTGCGTGATCCGCTGCACCGAAGACGATCTGTACCAGATCAGCTTCAACCTGATCGAAAACGCCATCAAGTACAACAGCGCCGGAGGCAACGTTTACGTAGCCGTGTACCGGGACGGCGAACAGGGACTGCTGGAAGTGTCAGACACCGGCATCGGTATCCCTGAAGAGGATATGCCTAAGATATTCAACCGCTTTTACCGCGTGGATAAAGCCCGTTCCCGCGCGGCGGGCGGCACCGGATTAGGTCTGTCTATCGTGCGGGACACCGTGCTGCGCCACAGCGGCTGGGTGACGGTGCGCAAACGTAACCCGAATGGGAGCATCTTTACCGCCGGTTTCCCGCTGTTCCGGGAGGAGGACGCGCCATGACACGCCGCGGTTGGCTCTTGTTTTCCGTCCTGCTCTGCGCGCTGCTGGCAGGCTGCGCCGGACAGCAGACCGAACAGACAGAAGGCTGTCAGCTGTACTTTGCCGCCGGAAACGGGCAGAATACCGGTCCGGCAATCCTCAGCCAGCCCTGGAACGGAACGCCTGAAACCTGTACCCCTGAAGCACTCCTTCAGGCTCTGCTGGCCGGGCCTACGCAGGAGGATCTGCTCTCCCCCTTCCCGCGGGGCGTCACGTTGGTCAGCCTGACAATAGAAAATAAAACGGCGGTCGTCGTCCTGTCCGAACAATACGGCGGCCTGACCGATATGGCCCTGACCCTGGCCGACTACTGCATCGTCCTTACCCTGACCCAATTGGAAGAGGTGGAGTCTGTGGAGATCCTTCCCACCGGACACTCCGTCAGTTACCGCAGTCATCAGGTGCTGACCCGGGACGAAGCCCTCCTCTTCGCGATGGAAGACGCCGGTATGCTTTCTTAGTTCCCCTTTCAGAACTTTTTTAAGACCGAACATAATCTTGACAAATCCCCCGTTTATCGCTAAAGTTATCCGTGGCGGGGCCTTTGCCTCAACGCCCTCGCTGGGCAGACATTCTTTTTCTTGAGCAAAAAATCAGAAAGATTAACTATTAGAAGTCAACCCCTAAGAATGAAAGATGGTGGAAAAAA
>CANDKT010000060.1 GCA_947385365.1 uncultured Bacillota bacterium
CCCGCCATCCCCTCGTAACGTTCTTTCTGGTTCTCTTTCTTTCAAGAAAGAGAACGCCAAGCAAAATGGACATCCGACCGTAAGGCCGGGTGTCCATTTTTACGTCTGTGGCCACATACGAACTGCTTGCCGCATTCTCGCTTTCATTCATCAGCCGTACTTTTGCTGGACGATTTTTGCCGTATGCTCTATTGCACCATCAGTCCTTGAAAAATTCCGTATAGTCCACCTTGAAAAAATCTGCAAGTTCTTGGATGGTGTCTATTTTGCTGATACCACCGTTGACATATCTGCTTACAGAGCGAATATCCAGCCCGTAATCGTAGGCAAAGTCCTCTTGGGTGCTATAGTTTTCTTGTATCAACCGCCGCAAGGCATTCCCAGCTTTTTGCCGAAGAGGTAGTTGTGTCATGACATGATACCTCCATGCTTCGCCTCTACACGCCGCTTCATACGCTGAATATTGTTGTTTACATCACTCAAATCCACTTCGCGTTTAGGAAGAGTAAGCCCCCCTTTGGCGGGAGGAGCAGCGGCATCTTCGACCCGCTTGACATATTCTTCCCAACCAAACATTTCCTCGCTTGTTTTTTCAATGTAAATACGGGTTTGCTCTTTTGCCCGTTGCTCGTAGGGAAGATGTTTGTATCCCATCATATCATCGATTTCGTCGAGTTCCGCCTCTTCCTCCGGCGAATACATAACGGGCTTGGCATCTGACCACACAAAGATGCACTCGAATTTGGATACCCTCATCGCAAATTCACGCATCATTCGCTTTGCTTGCGGGAAAATATTAATAAACTCATCTACAAGAGCGCTATCGTCAAAAAACTCCTTGCATCTCCACGGTTCAGACTCAACAAATCCATGAATCTTAACATAGGAGAAAAAATCTGTGAGGTTTTCCTCAATGTATACTTTCCTGCATTTGCGGAGAATGTCATAGTTCATGGCGAGACTTCTTGCCGTAACGTCGGAGGCATATAACATTGATCCTAAAAAATTAAATTCATTGATCTCATCTTCCGAAAGTTCTGCCTGTAACGCCTTGAAAAACAATTCCTTCAGCCTGTTCACCATATCGATGAATGAACGCAACATTTTTCCACAGTCCGGAAACGAAAGGAACATATCCGTTCTAAACATGAGTTCTGTGATTTCCGCTTCCTCATGATAGATCCCAGGCATCACCGCATCAATTTCCTTGAGTTTCTCAATCAGTCGAGCCTTTATGCCGGCATAGTCATAACGCATTTCTACAGGGTATCCGAGGTTTTCCGTAAAAATAGCATTCATCAATAACTCTTCCACTGTGGGAAATTTGGTCTTGTAGTGCGAATACCACTCACACCTTTTCTTGTACGCCTTGAACAGATGAATAAACGGATATTTTTGGAGATACCTGGTCGCGGCTTTTTCATCACAATTCAGTATCTCTTCCGTACTCAACCCCGCATAGAGAGAGATTCTGGACAGCGTTTCTGTGTCCATTTCATCAAATGGGAACAAAGGAATGTCGATTATTTCAGAGCGGCCATACTCATCCACTTCACTTGATACAAAAAAATCGTAATCGTTCAGCTCGTAGCGGTCAAAGTACTCCCTGATATATTGTGTAACTTGCTCTTTACTTTTCATCTGCAGCTCTCCTTTTCTGTTCGGTGCCTTTATTATAGAATCGGTCCGTCGATTTTTGTAGGACAGCTTTTGTCGTATTAGAAAACTACAAGTCAGACAATATAAAATACTCGCGGTTCCGCTTTCCTCCAACGAAAACCAAATCTGGACCGTGTTTATGTCGGCCAGTCATTCGGACGGCTCCTTCGCGCCAGTTTCCGTTCGGCTCGTTTATCAGGAAATCTTTCACACGGTGATATTGTACCAATAAATTACGCATTTGTCACCAGCGTTTATCCAACCTCCCATAAATCTACGCAAATAGGGGCGGAGACTGCTTAAATTCGTCATCCGCCCCTGTCTGTTCACAGAACATTCTCAATAGAAATGATAAATCCGAACCCGTCCCCCACTTGGAGGACAGCGTTCGGATTATCACAAGATGGTCCGAGTGACTGGATTCGAACCAGCGGCCTCTTGAACCCCATTCAAGCGCGATACCAAACTTCGCCACACCCGGAAATCTGCTGGGGGTTTTCCCAGACAGCTAAGCTATCATAGCACACGCCGTCGGAAAAAGCAAGACCTTTTTCAAAAATTTTTTGGATTCTCCCCCTACGGGGGAGAATCCGTTTTTTTGTAGGTTCGACTTGAGGAGAATCGGTTTTGGGAGGTTCGACAAGAACCGCCTCTGATTGGGTCAGAGGCGGTTTCGAGTCCGGCCGCTCAGCCGAGGATACGCTGATAGATCTCAATATACTGACGCGCCGAGTTCGTCCACGAGAAGTCCGCCGTCATACCCGCCTTCTGAAGCCCGCGCCACGCCTTCTTATCGTTGTGGTACAACTCCACCGCTTCCCGGAGAACCCACACCATATCGTTGGCGTTGATGTTCGAGAACGTGAACCCGCGGCCTTCTCCAGTGAACTTGTTGTACGGGATGACCGTGTCCTTCAACCCGCCCGTTTCCCGCACGACTGGAATCGTCCCAAACCGCATCGCGATCATCTGGCTCAAACCGCACGGCTCCGAGATGGACGGCATCAGGAACAAATCCGCACCCGCGTAGATCATGTTCGACAGCGGCGCGGAGTACGTCAGATGCGCCACAAACCGTCCCGGATACTGGTTCTGCGCGTGACGGAAGCTCTCCTCGTACTGCCAGTCCCCAGTGCCGAGAATGACCATCTGCACGTTCAGGCTCATGATCTCATGCAGCATATCGCTGACCAACGAGAAGCCTTTATGCCCCACAAGACGCGACACGCAGCCAATCACCGGTACGTCCGGGTTCTCCTGCAACCCCACCGCTTGCTGCAACGCTTGTTTGCACGCCGCTTTCCCCTTCGCCGGGGCCTTCGCCGTGAAGTTCGCCGCCAGACCTTCCGCTTTCGCCGGGTCGAACAGGTCCATGTCAATCCCGTTGAGAATCCCTTCTATCTTCCCGCTCTGCTGGTTAATCACGCCGTCCATCCCACGCCCGTAGAACGGCGTCCGCAATTCCTGCGCGTAGGTCGGCGACACCGTCGTCACGAAGTTCGACGCCATGATCGCGCCCTTCATCAGGTTCACGTCCCCGAAGTACGCCAGCATCCCTTCGTTGAAGTAGCTCCGGTCTAACCCCAGCACGTCCTGCAATACCTGATCGCTGTAACGGCCCTGATACTCGATGTTATGGATCGTGAACACGCTCTTGGCATGGGCCAGCTGCGGAATGCGGTACTTCTCCTCCAGCAGGTACACCGGCACCAACGCCGTCTGCCAATCGTTGCAGTGGATGATGTCCGGCGACCAATCCAACTGACCCGGCGTCTCGATCACCGCACGGGAGAAGTACGCGTACCGCTCGCAGTCGTCGAAGTGGCCGTACAGCTGCCAGCGTTTGAAATAGTACTCGTTGTCCACGAACCAGTACGTGACGCCTTCCCGCTCCAGCTCGAAGATCCCGCAGTACACCTGACGCCACGCCAGCGTCACGTTGAAGTACTTCACGAACGTCATCTGGACCCGCCACTCTTCGCTGATCCCCTCGTACAGCGGCAGGATCACCTTCACCTCGTGGCCTTCCTGCGCCAGCGTCTTGGGCAGGGAACCCGCTACGTCCGCCAGACCGCCGGTCTTGATGAACGGCACGACCTCCGGAGAGGCAAATAAGATTTTCATAACTCTATCACCTTTTCAAAAGAAAGTGGATTTTTTTGTATTCTCCCCCCTTCGGGGGGAGAATACAGCTCTTGTTCGGGGGGAGAATGCAGCTCTCATTCGAGAAGAGAATGCAACTCTCATTCAAAAGGAGAACGCGGTTCTCATTCAGAGGCTTCCGGTTGAACGCGACGCCCTCCTCGGAAGGAGGGCGTCCGCGTCAAGGTCAGACGACGCTGCCCTTGGCAATCGCCAGCGGGTAGGTGTGGTGCCCCATCAGGGAACGGTTCTCGTTGATGACCACGTTCTTGTCCGTGATGACGTAGGACAACGACGCCCCCGCTTTCACCACGGTCCCCTGCATCAGCACGCTGTTGGAGACCTTCGCGCCTTTTTCCACCACCACGCCGCGGGCCAAAATCGAATTTTCCACTTCCCCTTCAATGTAGCACCCGTCTGCCACCAGGCTCTGGCGGGACACGCTGCCCGGACCGTAGTACGTCGACGGGTTCGAGTGGTCCTTGGTCCGGATCGGACGCGCCGGGTTGAACAGATCCGACCGCACCGCCGGGTCCAGCAGATCCATCGACCGCTGGTAGTAATCCCCCACGGACTGGAACCGCGCCACGTAGCCCTGATGGATGTAGGTGTTGATTTTCAGCAGCTTCAGCCGGGGCTGAAGCACGTCGCGGCTGAAATTGGACAGATTGTGCGCCGCGCAGTAGTCTACCATGTCCAGCAGCAGCCGCTTGGACAGAATGTAGATCTCCAGCGATTCCAAGGCTTTCCCTGCGGTCGTGGGATGAACGGACAGGTCGCTCACCCAGCCCTGCTCGTTGGCCTCCACGTACTCCGAGTACTGCGGCGCACCGTTCAGAACCGGCGTGCAGACCATCGTGATGTCCGCTCCCGAAGACAAGTGCTGTTCAAACACCTTGTTGATGGGCAGGTTGATCCCGATGTCGCCCCACGACAGGATGACGTAATCCTGGCGGATGTCCGACAGGTAATCCGACACTCCGACCAGCGCGTCCATACTGCCCTGATACTCCCTGTGGCCCTGTTCCGCGTAGCTGAACGGCGGCAGAATGCGTAACCCACCGTGTTTCCGGCTCAGCTCCCAGTCCTTGCCCGACCCCAGGTGGTCCAGCAGCGACTGGTAGCTCTGATGTACCACGACGCCTACGTCCGTCATGCCCGCGTTCACGTAGTTGGACAGCATGAAATCAACCAACCGATACCGGCCCCCGAACGGCAGAGAACACGTGTTCCGCATGCGCGTCAGTTCCCCTAAGTTCGCGTCCGAGCGGTACGCGAAGAGAATGCCATGCAGATCGTTCATGCCCGCTCACCTCCCTTCACATCTTCCCGGATCATCGCGCTGGGCGTCACCACCGCGTTCTCACCCACCGTGATCCCGCTGGCGACCACGGCGATGCCCCAGCCTTCCTCGCCGCTGGGCGGCGCGCCTACCGTCGCGCCGGCTTCAATCGTCGCGTTCTCCGCCACGATGGAGTAGTACACCTTCGCTCCGGCCTTCACCGTCGCGCCAGGCATGAGAATCGAATACTGAATCTCCGCGCCGGTCTCCACCGTCGCCGAGTGGAACAGCACCGAGTTCATCACCGTCCCGTCCACGTCGCTGCCTCCCGTCACCAACGAGTGCGAGATCACCGCGTTCGGTCCCGTCACGTGCGGCGGTTTGATCGGCGTCCGGGCGTAGATCGGCCAGTTCTCGTCGTAGATGTCCAGCCCGCTGTTCCGGGACAGCATATCCATGTTCGCGTCCCACAGCGAGTCAATCGTCCCCACGTCCTTCCAGTAGCCCTGGAACCGGTACGCCATCAGACGTTCCCCCGCATTGAGCATATTCGGGATGATGTTCTTCCCGAAGTCGTTGGACGAATTGGGGTCCGCTTCGTCGTCAATCAGGTACTTGCGCAGCTTCGACCACGTGAACACGTAGATGCCCATCGACGCTAAGTTGCTCTTCGGGTGCGCGGGCTTCTCCTCGAACTCGTAAATCTGATCGTTCTCGTCCGCGTTCATGATCCCGAACCGCTTCGCTTCCTCCATCGACACCTCCAGCACCGAGATCGTACAGGCCGACTCCGTCTTCTTGTGGAACGCCACCATTTCCGAGTAGTCCATCTTGTAGATGTGGTCTCCGGAGAGGATCACCACATACTCCGGGTCGTACATATCCAGGAACCCGATGTTCTGGTAGATCGCGTTGGCGGTGCCTTTGTACCAGCTGCCCTTCTCGCCTTCCCCGAGGTACGGCGGCAGAATGTGGACGCCGCCGTCCGAACGGTCCAGATCCCACGGCTGGCCGTTGCCCAGGTAACTGTTCAGTTCCAGCGGACGGTACTGCGTCAGCACGCCCACCGTGTCAATGCCCGAGTTCACGCAGTTCGACAGCGGGAAATCAATGATACGGTACTTCCCGCCGAACGGGACCGCGGGTTTTGCCACCTGACTGGTCAGCGCGTAGAGCCGGCTGCCCTGTCCGCCTGCCAGCAGCATGGCGACAACTTCTTTTTTCATTTGTTCCGTCACCTTCTTGTTCATATATGGACACAGGCACATCGCTGTCGCGCGCCCCTGTTATTCCACTTCAGAGATGCCAACCCCTCGCTCAACGCCTGCGGCGCTGTCAGCTCCCCTTTCCGGGGAGCTTTTTACTATGTACGGGTCCTCAGCCCCAAGCCTCCCCAGAAAGGGGAGGCGGCCGTAAGGCCGGAGGGGTTCGGAAAGCGGGGGGACTTACTCCTCTTCTGTCTGGGCCTTCTTCTTCCGGCCCGGACGCTTCTTCACAGGCTTGTCCGCGGACGCGGCTTTCGCCGTTTTCGCCGTCTTCGCCGATTTGGACGCTCTGGGCTTCCGCGCCGTCTTCGCAGACTTCGCCGCTTTGACCGGCTCCGCGCTCTCCGCGGTCTTGGGTTTGCGGACCGGGTTCTTCCGGATGCAGCGGAAGATTACCGCCGACATCGGAGGCAGATCCACTGCAAACGATTGCGGCTGGTCATGACACGGTATCTTCTCCGTTTTCACCGGCGTCTTGTCGCCCCGGCCCTCGCCGCCATACGACACGTCGTCCGTGTTGAACACCGCCGACCACGTCCCGCCGAACGGTGCGCCGACGCGATACCCCTTCCGATGCTCCGGCGAGAAGTTGCACAGCACCAGCAACGGCTGGCCCTTCCGGTCCCACCGCAGGAACGCGACGGTATTCGCCTGGGCGTCGTCCGCGCACAGCCACTGGAACCCTTGCCAGGAGTCGTCTTGCTCCCACAGCGGCGTGTTCTCCAAATAGAACGCGTTCATCGCTTTGAAGAACTCCTGGGTCTGACGGTGCGGCGCGTATTGCAGCAGATGCCAGTCCAGCGAGTACTCAAAGTGCCACTCGTTCCACTGGGCCAGCTCCGCGCCCATGAACGTCAGCTTTTTGCCGGGGTGCGTCATCATGTAGGCGTAGAACGCCCGGACGCCTGCGAACTTCATCGGGTTGTCCCCCGGCATCTTCCCGAAGAACGAACCCTTCATGTGGACCACTTCGTCGTGCGACAGCGGCAGAATGTAGTTCTCCGAGAACGCGTACATCAGCGAGAACGTAATGTCGCGGTGGTTGAACTGACGGAAATACGGGTCCATCTTGATATAGTGGCAAATGTCGTTCATCCAGCCCATGTTCCACTTGAAGTTGAACCCTAAGCCCCCGTCGTCCACCGGTTTCGTGACCTTCGGCCAAGCGGTGGACTCCTCCGCGACCATCAGCACGTCCGGGTGCGCCGCGAACACCGCCGTGTTCAGTTTCTGGAAAAATTCAATCGCTTCCAGGTTCTCGTGGCCCCCGTTCACGTTGGGCAGCCATTCCCCGTCTTTCCGGTTGTAGTCCAGGTACAGCATCGACGACACCGCGTCCACCCGCAGCCCGTCCATGTGGTACTCCTCCAACCAGAACATCGCCGACGAGAACAGGAACGACCGCACTTCCGGACGCCCGAAGTCGAACACATCCGTGCCCCACTCCTTATGCTCGCCCTTCCGGGAGTCCGCGTACTCGTAAGTCGGGCCGCCGTCGAAGTTGTACAGCCCGAACGCGTCCCGCGGGAAGTGCGCCGGAACCCAGTCCATAATCACCCCGATCCCGGCCTGGTGCAGCTGGTCGATCAGGTACTTCAAATCGTCCGGCGTCCCGAACCGGCTCGTCGCCGCGAAGTAACCCGTACACTGGTACCCCCACGACGCGTCCAGAGGATGCTCCGTCACCGGGAGAAGCTCCACGTGCGTGAACCCCATCTCCTTCACATACGGCACCAGATACGACGCCGTATCGCGGTAACTCAGAAACTCCCCTTCCCCCGTCCGACGCCATGAGCCCAGATGACACTCATAAATATTCATCGGACGCGTGTAGGGCCGCGTCTTCGCCCGGTACGCCAGCCACGACTCATCCCCCCACTCGTACCCGCCGTCCAAGTCGTAGATCTTACTCGACACGTCCGGACGCGTCGCCGCGTGGAACCCGTAGGGGTCCGCTTTCCCTACGAAATTGCTCCCGTCCGCCTTATGTATGGCGTACTGGTACGCGTCGTAGCGGTTCAATCCGGGTACGAACGCTTCCCAGATACCGCCTTCGACCTTCTCCATCGGCGTCGCTTCCAGGTCCCAGCCGTTGAAGTCGCCGATGATCGTGATTTTCGGCGCGTTCGGCGCCCAGACACGGAACAGATATCCTTCCGTGCCGTCCTCCGTCTGCGCCGGATGCGACCCGAAACAACGCCACGCGTGCGTGGAACGCCCCTCCGAAAAGGCTTCCAGTTCCAAAAACAGGTCATGGGAGGACAGTTTTTCTTTATATTTGGACAAAATAATCACCTCTCGGGTAATTTTCGCGCACAACTTCCCCCAAAAAGCACCAACATATCAGGAGAAAATGCGGGCTGGATTTAGATAAATTATACAACAATCCGCCGCTTTCGTCAAGGGAAATAGCGGAAATCCTACCGCTTATTTCTCCCCAAAAATCACGCCTCTTCCCCGCGGGCCGGAGTGTATGGTTCACTCCGGACCCGCGGGGTTCCACTGACTCAGTCCCTACCGCGGGCGCGCCATCAGAAGCTCCCGCAGCATCCGCGTAAATATCCCCGGCACCGTCAGACGCTCCACCGCCTGCGCCGATACAATCGGCACCTTCTCCCGAAGCTCCTCCCCGACGTAGACCTCCAGTTGACCCAGAATCTGTCCCTCCGACACCGGAGCTTCTACATTTTCCGGCAGCGTCAGCTGCGTCCGGACCTGGCCCGCTTCCCCGCGCCGCACCAGTAACCGGCACGCCCGCTCCAACTGCGGCTGTACTTGCCCCGTCTCACCAAGCAGTACGTCTACCGGGCCTAACGGCGGGTCCGGGTACACCTCCGCCAGCGTGTAGCCCGCAAACCCGTACTCCAACAACGCCTTCGCGTCCTCAAACCGCTCCGGCGACGACGGTGCCTTCATCACCACCGCGATCAGCTCCATCCCGTCCCGCTCCGCCGACGCCGCCATACAATACCCCGCCGACGACGTGTGCCCCGTCTTCAGACCCGTCGTCCCTTGGTAGAACCGGACCAGGCGGTTCGTGTTCGTCAGACCGAACGTCCCGTCCCGGATCGTGTCCATCCACACCGTCGTGTAATCCCGGATCTTCGGGTGCTTCCACAACAGCTCCCGCGACATCAGACCAATGTCATACGCCGACGTCATGTGCCCCGCCGCCGGTAAGCCCGTGCAGTTCAAAAACGTCGTGTCCGTCATCCCTAACTCCTGCGCCCGCTGGTTCATCCGCGACACAAACGCCCCTTCACTCCCCGCCAGATGCTCCGCCAACGCCACCGCACAGTCGTTCCCAGACACCACCGCTACACACTTAATCATCTCCGAGACCGGCATCTGTTCCCCTTCCTTCAGGTACACCTGCGAACCGCCCATCCCCGCCGCATACGCCGACACCGTCACCGGTTCCTCCAGACTCAGCTGCCCGGAATCCACCGCTTCCATCACCAGCAACAGCGTCATCACCTTCGTCACACTCGCCGGTTCCAACCGCTGGTGCGCGTTCTCCTCGTACAGAATCGTCCCCGTCTCCTTCTCCAACAGCAAAGCCGAACTGCTCCGTAACGTCAGCCCAGTCTCCGCCTGCGCCGCCCCCGCCGGCACCGTCAACAACAACAACGCGCTTAGCGCGATACTCAACACTCGCTTCATCGCCGCATCCTCCTGATTCCTTGGATCGCCCCCGCCCCGAACGAACGGACGCTTTTTCCTTATCAGGATGTCTCTCCCGCCCCGCTTCTATGCGCAGCAAAAAATTTTCAAAAAAATTTTTCCGAAACGGGGACGCAAACGTACAACTTTTCCCCCAAAACTCCCTAAGGGTAGAGGAGGGATTCCATGCCAAAGAAAAAGTTGCCCAGCCGAGACGATATCCTGCTCCGTATGTGGCAGCTCGCCAACGCCGACGCCCAGGACGCTTTGAAACTGATCTGTTCCCCCGAAGACGAAATCCAACACTTGGGAAACCTCAACCTCGACGCGCTCACCGAGTTCAAACGCGGCTCTAACGGCGTCGTCGAACTCAAGTTCACCGACCGCGCTAAATTACTCGAACGCCTGCTGGACGCCGCCAGCGAAGATCCTGCCGCACTCGAAACCTTCCTGCAAGCCATCGACCCAAAGGAGGTGTAACTCCATCCAACCCCTGTCCTTCTCCCCCAAACAGCGCAGAGTCCTGACTTGGTGGAGACCCGGTTCCCCGGACGCCCAATATCACGCCATCCTCTGCGAGGGCGCGGTGCGCAGCGGCAAGACCCTTTGCACCGGACTCTCCTTCTTCTGCTGGGCGATGTCCTCCTTCCACAACAAAAAGTTCGCCCTCTGCGGGAAGACCATCGCTTCCGTCAAACGCAACCTCCTGGATGAAGTCCTCCCGCTCCTGCAAAAAATGGGCTTCCGCTGCCAGTTGAAAGTCTCCCAGAACCTGCTCCTGGTCCGGTTCGGCGGACGCCAGAATACCTTCTGCCTCTTCGGAGGCAAGGATGAGGCCGCCGCCAGCTTCATCCAAGGCATCACCCTCGCCGGGGTCCTCCTCGATGAGGCCGCCTTATTGCCCCGCTCCTTCGTCGAACAGGCTATCGCCCGCTGCTCCGTCCCTCACAACCGCCTCTGGTTCTCCTGCAACCCCCAATCCCCCGCCCATTGGTTCTTCCAGGAGTGGGTCGCCCAAGCACAGGAAAAACAAGTCCTTCGCCTCCACTTCTCTATGGACGACAACCCCGCTCTCTCCCAGCAGACCAAAGAGCAGTACCAGAAAATGTTTCAGGGCCCCTTCTACCAACGCTACGTCTTAGGCCAGTGGGTCGCCGCCGAAGGCTTGGTCTACGACTTCTTCAACGAATCCTTCCTCCAACCCCCGCCCGACGGCCCCTTCCAGCAGTGGTACGTCTCCGTCGACTACGGCACCGTGAACCCTACTTCTATGGGACTGTGGGGGCTGCGGAACGATACCTGGTTCCGCGTCGACGAGTTTTACTACGACTCTAAAGTCCACCGGAAACAGAAAACCGATGAGGAATACGCCGACGCTCTGCTCCAGCTCGCTCACGGGAGAAAACTCCGCGCCGTGATCGTCGACCCCTCCGCCGCCAGCTTCATCGCCTGCCTGCGGCAGCGTCAGCTGCGCGTCATTCGCGCCAAAAATCAAGTCCTCTCCGGCATCCGCTTGACCGCTCAGCTCCTGAAACAAAGAAAACTCGTCATCTGCTCCAACTGCTCCGACGCTATCCGGGAGTTCTCCCTCTACCGCTGGGACCTGCAAACACCAAGTCAGGATCAGGTCCGGAAGGAGTTCGACCACGCAATGGATGAGATCCGGTACTTCGCCGCGACCATCGCCGCCAACCCAAATCAGACGACTTTCTGCGCGCGTTACGCGGAAAGGACCGCGTCCGGATGAGCGGCCACGCCTCGCCGCACCGGGGCCCGCAACCCCCGATGCGACGTGACCGAACCGTGGGCCATTCATTCCAAACGTGAAAGGAGACAAGCCCTTCGTGAAATGGTGGAAAAAACCTGACCCGAAACCCCCTGCGCCATTGGTTCAAGTACGACAGCCAGAAAACCACCCCTTCGCCATCCTGAACCGTTACTCCCCCCTCCAATCCCCCGAAACCGACCTCTACCGCGCCATTCGGGAAGCCCTCCCTATCCTCGACGCCGCAATTTGGAAACTCGTCCGTCTCTGCGGCGGCGTCCGGCCCGTCGCGCGGGACCTCAACGCTCAACTCCCTCTGGAACGCTTCTGGACCACCGTCAATACCGGCTGGGGTCAGCGCGGCGTCCAGTCCTTCCTGGACCGCTACCTGGACGACTTGTTCACCTCCGGCCACGCCTTGGGCGAGATCGTCCTGGATGACTCCGCCTCCGAAATCGCCGCCCTCCTCTGCGCCGACTCCAAACAAATCGACGTCAAAACCGGCACTTCCCCCTTGGATTTCCGCCTCTGCCTCCGGCAAGACGCCCACTCCGTTGAACTCCCTTGGCAGGACCTGCTCCTCTTTACCCCCTTCCAGCCTACCGCCGATCACCCCTTCGGCGTCTCCCTCCTCAGCTCCATGCCCTTCCTCGCCGGAATCCTGCTCAAAATCTTCCAGGCCACCGGGAAAAATTGGGAACGCGCCGGAAACCTCCGCTTCGCCGTCGTCTGTAAGCCCGGCGACGCAGACGACAGCTTCGCCCAGGAACGCTGCGACCAGATCGCTCAGCAATGGTCCGCCGCCATGCAGTCCCACGATAACGCCATCCGTGACTTCGTCGCCGTAGGCGACTTGGACGTCAAGGTCATCGGCTCCGACGGACCCGTCCTCGACAGCCAAGTCCCCGTCCGTCAGCTCCTGGAACAGCTCGTCGCCCGCACCGGTATCCCGCCCTTTATGCTCGGCCTCTCCTGGTCCGCCACCGAACGTATGAGCGTCCAACAAGCCGACCTGCTTACCTCCGAAATCACCGCCATCCGCCGCAGTCTCGAACCCGTCCTCTCCCGTACCGCCGAACTTTGGCTCCGCCTGCACGGCTTCCATGACCAGGTCTCCCTCGCTTGGGACGACATCAACCTTCAGGACCTGGTCGAAGAAGCCCGTGCCGAACTCTACCACACACAAGCCCAAAAATTAAAGGAGGAACTGTCTTGAAAGTCGTCAAAGCATCCCAGGGAGGCGAACCCGTCTCCGTCAATCCCCAGGACCTCGCCCTCATCAACCGCTGGAGCAGAAAGGAACTCTCCGATTCCGACGTCTTCCCCTTCGCCGTCCGCCTCTGCGACAACGAAATCGACCGCGACGGCGAACGCTTCGCCCCCCAGACCTTAGCCGACCTCGCCAGCCTCTTCGTCGGAAAATGCGGCGTCTTCGACCACCGCTGGTCCGCCAAAGATCAGACCGCCCGCATCTACAAAACCGAAGTCGTCTCTGAACCCGCCCGCATTACCCGCGCCGGAGACCCCTACTGCTGGCTCAAAGGCTGGGCCTATATGCTCCGGACCCCCGGCAATCAGGAGTTGATCGCTCAGATCGAAGGCGGCATCAAAAAAGAAGTCAGCGTCGCCTGCTCCGTGCAGCACGCGTTCTGCTCCATCTGCGGCAGCGACCTCCGTCAGAACACCTGCCAACACCAGAAAGGCGAACGCTACGACGGAAAACTCTGCTACGCCAGCCTCGAAAACGCTCAGGACGCTTACGAGTTCTCTTTCGTCGCCGTCCCCGCCCAGCCGGACGCCGGAATCGTCAAAAACGCGAAGTTCTCCCACGCCTCCCTGAAATCCCTCGTCAAAGAAAACCCCTACGCCGCCGCCGAATTGAACGCCTTGGAACAACACGCCGCCTTGGGCGAACACTACCTGGATTCCCTCCGCCAAGACGTGACCCGCTTGGGTATGCTCGCCGGGTTGGGGCTGGATCAGAAAACCCTCCGCTCCATCACCGAAAAACTCGACTGGAAAGAATTGGAAGCCCTCCAGTCCGCCTGGGCCCGCAAAGCCGGCGACCGTTACCCGATCCAAACCCAACTGCGCTACCAAACCCCCGACGCCCAGAGAGAGGAGGACGATAAACCTTACCGGATCTGACCCCCCGTACCCCTGCCCGAACCTTAAACCGGAAAGTGAGGATGTTTCCCTATGAGTAAAGTTTCCTTCGAAGAAATCGGCGCGGTCCGCGCTACCTTCCTGGCCAGCGACGAAGTCCAAAATGGTCAGGTCGTCAAACTCACCAAAAGCAACACCGTCGCCCCCTGCGCCGATGGCGAACTCTTCTGCGGCGTCGCCTCGACCCCCAGAAAAGGCGTCGCAACCGTCCAAGTCAAAGGCTTCGTCTCCGTCCCCGGCGCAAGCCTGCGCCTGGGTTGGACCGAACTGGTCGCCAACGGCAAAGGCGGCGTCCGCCTGTGCGCCTCCGGTGAGACCGGCGTCCGCGTCCTGGTCGTCAGCACCGCCACCAACACCATCTGTCTCTGAACCCGTCCCCCCAACCGCCCCCGCTAACCAATTCTGAACAGGAGTGATTCTCATGGCGTTTTCCTACGACAACCTCAAACTCGAAAAGGGTATGTATCAGGAAGCTGGCCACAGCTTCAGTCAGGTCCTGGAACGGCAGGACCCCAGCGAACAGTACAAAGGCTCCAGCCTGGAGGGCCTCGACGCCTTCCAGCGTCAGCTCAAACGCTTCGACATCAAAGTCCGCGGCGCCGCCAGCGACGCCGTCGAAAAGTTCTTCCGCACCGCCGACTCCGCCGTCCTCTTCCCCGAGTACATCGCCCGCACCGTCCGTCAGGGCATGGATGAGGAAAATCTGCTCCCCTACCTCACCGCCGCCGTCACCCGCTTCGACGGCCTGGACTACCGCTCCATCACCGCCGACGCCAGCGGCTCCAGCAAAGAACTGCGCCTCGTCGACGAAGGCTCCGAGATCCCCAGCACCACAATCCAGGTCCAGAGCAACCTCGTCAAACTCCAGAAACGCGGCCGGATGCTCGTCGCCAGCTACGAGGCCGTCCGTTACCAGAAACTGGACCTCTTCTCCGTCACCCTCCGCCAGATCGGCGCGCACATCGCACGCGCCCAGCTCGAAGACGCCGTCGATACCCTGATCCTCGGCGACGGCAACCAGAACCCCGCTACAACCGAAAAATTGGGCTCCGGCAACCCCTTCAACTACGAGTCCCTCGTCAACTTCTGGGCCAGCTTCTCCCCCTACGAGATGAATACCTTGCTCGTCTCCGGCGATATGCTCGTCCGAATGCTCAAAATGCTCGAGTTCCAGAACCCCCTCACCGGCCTCAACTTCCAGGGCACCGGAAAACTCTCTACCCCCCTCGGCGCAACCCTCCTCCGCACCAACGTCCTCCCCGCCAAAACCCTCCTCGGCCTCGACCGCCGCTTCGCCCTCGAAATGGTCCAGAGCGGCGACGTTATGGTCGAATACGATAAGCTCATCGACCGCCAGCTCGAACGCGCCGCCATCACTACCATCAGCGGCTTCGCTAAAATCTTCCAGCAGGCCAGCCGCGTCCTGGAGGCCTCCTGATGATGACCGACTCCATCCTCGCCCTGTGCTACGCCCTCGGCGCGGATGAAAACCAAGGGGAGCTTCTGCTCCCCTTGGCCCGCGCCGCCCAAACCCGACTCGAACAACGCCTCCGCCCCGGCGTCCGCCCCGAAGATTGCGCCGAACCTTTCCAACTCGCCGCCGCCCTCCTCGTCCTCGACGGCCTCGAACAAGCCCTGAACGGTCCCCTCCCCGAATCCTTCTCCGCCGGGAACGTCTCCGTCCGGCTCGGCGGCCAAAACACAAGACTCCAGCAAGCACAGCAGCTCTTGGCCCCCTGGTCCCAAGACCCCGGCTTCGCCTTTCAGGGGGTGCCAGGATGACACGCCAGATTTGGGCCGCCCTCCTGCGCCGCTTCGGGCAAACCGTCGAAATCCGCTCCCCAAACGCCGAACCGCTCGCCGTCCGCGCCTTCCTCCAGCCCATCCTCGAAGCCAACCGCTTCCAGAAAGTCCCTACCCCTCTCGGCTCCCGCAGAGACGACCGCTTCCTCTACCTCGGACCCCCACAAGTCCCTCTCGAACCCGGCGTCAGTCAACTCGTCTGCCGCGGACAGCTCTACTTCGTCCAATCCGCCCAACCCGTCGGGCTCCGCACCACCCACCACTGGCAGGCCGTGCTGAGACCCGGAGAGGAGTCCTCCTGATGAACCACAACCTGGACCTCGCCTGCGAACGTATGTGCCGCTACCTCAACCAGAACGGAATCCGCGCCTTCACCGCCTGGCCAGACTCCCCCAGAAACGACCCCGCCGCCCCGGACCTCGTCGTCTCCCTGCGCGCCTGTCAGGTCAAACCCGCCGGGTTTCAGGACTACCTCGGAGAACGCTTCAACGAGATCGGAAGAGCACACGTCTGAACTCCAGTCAC
>CANDKT010000061.1 GCA_947385365.1 uncultured Bacillota bacterium
CAACGTTTTGAGCGGAAGTATCACTCCCTATCAAAGAAGCTCCGGCGGCGGCGGTGGCGGCGGCAGCAGCACCTCCGCTACCACACGATACAAAATCACTGCACCTTCCAATTCCAAAAACGGAAAAGTTACCATCAGCCCCTCTTCCGCTAAAAAAGGCGACACCGTTACCATTACTGCAACGCCCGACGACGGGTTCCAGGTCTCCAGCGTCACCGTGAAAGACAGCAAGGGTAAGGAAATCGCCGTTACAAAAGCAAACGACGGAACCTTTACCTTTACCATGCCGAACTCCACTATAACCGTCCAGGCCGAATTTGAACCGGCTCCGAGCCAACAGGAACCTGAATCCAAGCTCAACTTCTCCGACGTCCCCGCTGACGCTTACTACTACGACGCCGTAGCTTGGGCCGTCGAAAATGGCATCACAACCGGTACCAGCAACTCCACCTTCAGCCCCAACGCGTCCTGTACCCGCGCCCAAATGGTCACGTTCCTCTGGCGCGCCGCAGGTTCCCCGAAACCACAAAATTCTTCCCAGAACCCCTTCCAGGACGTCCCCAACGACGCCTATTTCCATGACGCCGTCCTCTGGGCCGCCGAACAGGGCATCACCAGCGGAACTTCCCCCAAAACGTTCAGTCCCAACACTACCGTTTCCAGAGGCCAAACCACCGCGTTCCTCTACAAATTCGCCGGTTCCCCCAACGTCAGCGGCGGACACCCCTTCTCCGATTCCTCCGAAAATGACTACTTCAACAACGCCGTGACTTGGGCCGTGAATAACAAAATCACTTCCGGTACCTCCGAAACAACCTTCAGCCCTAACGCCGATTGCTCCAGAGCCCAGATCATGACCTTCCTCTTCCTCTCCCAGAAAAAATAATGGCCCTCAAAACATCGGAGACCTGAAACGGGTCTCCGATGTTTTCCCCCTGCCTCAGCATAGATTTTTTGTATCCCCCCCTTCGGAGGGAAATACGCCGCCTGTCTTTTCTGTATTCCCCCCCCCTTCAGGGGAGAATACAGCTTTTATAGACGGACGTGAATTTTTTGCCTCCTGTATATGTTAAAATGATGTGACCCAAATAAAGAGGGAAGTCAAGGCCCGAACGTGATAGAATGAGTTCACCACAAACCATTCCACGAAGAAAGGCAGAGACTTCCCATGAAGAGGATAGCACAGGAAGCGCGGCGGCGTCAAGGGGTAGTAAAGTATGCGGAGAAGCACGGGAAGAGTAAGGCGGCGCGGCAGTATGGAGTGAGCCTGTCCAGCGTGAAGCGCTGGTGTAAACGGTATGATGGGACATGGCAATCACTGTGCGAGCGGTCCCACCGGCCCCATAGCCATCCGAAGCAGCACACGCCGGAGGAAGAGACTGCGATCCGTGCGGCGTTCAGCAAAGCATACCTGCGCTACGGCTGGGATGGAGTATACGCCGAGCTGCGGGAGGCGTATGGATATACCCGCAGCTTTGGAGGGATGTACCATGCGGCGACCCGGCTGGGCCTGGGCTGGGGAAAGAAGCGAAAGCGGCCTTCCAGAAAGGCACGGCGGTATCCAGAGCTGGTAAAACCGGGAGAAAAGGTGCAGATTGATGTAAAAGAGGTCCCCTATCATTGCCTGAAGGGTGCGGCCAAGAGGGATGGAAAGCATCTGTACCAATGGACCGCTATCGACGAGTGTACCCGGCTCCGGTTCGTATACGGCTACGAAGAACACACGCCGGAGAACTCTGTGGATTTCCTGGAACGGCTGCTCCGGGCTTTCCCGTTCCCGATCCAGACCGTGCAGACGGACAATGGCACAGAGTTCACTTATCGCTTTATCAGTGATAAGGAACTGTGCCCCTTCGAGGAAGCTCTGGCTGCCAGAGAGATCGCCCATAAGCTGATCCCGCCCAGGACACCCTGGCACAACGGCAAGGTGGAGCGCAGCCACAGAAGCGACCAGCGTTACTTCTACGACTGGGAAAAGTTTGCCGATGTGCAGGAACTGAATCGAAAACTCAGAACTCATTTGTCCTGGTATAACAGCAGACCTATGCGTTCTTTAGGCTGGTGCAGTCCTCTCCAGCGCCTGTCTGCCCTTATTGGGTCACATCATTGACAAACGCAGAAGACGGACGTGAATTTTTTGCCTCCGTCATTGACTTTTCCGCCGTTGTTGTGTATGATAGAACACAAGGAAACTTCCCGAAATGCGGGCATGATGGAATTGGCAGACATGTGAGATTTAGGTTCTCATGGAGCAATCCGTCGGGGTTCAAGTCCCCGTGCCCGTACCACTCCCTAATACCCCACTGCAGCCCCTCAACAAAACCATTCCCACTGAATCTTGCCGTCTCTGTGTCCTTTATCAGGAAATCAGATACGGCAAATTTTTTTTTGCGCGGCACTTCATGAAAAATTTTTCAGGACAAGAATCCGCTTAAAATGTAGCCTTTCAGCTCTATTATAGGTGTTTTCCCAATTTTTGGGATAATAAAGTTTAACTTCTCATGCAATTTAGGAAAAATCCCATTGACAAATCTAAGTTTATTGTGTAATATGAATGAAGAAAGTTGGTAATTGTGGGTACCCACAATTGTCTTTTGCAGAGAGGAGCAAAAGATAATTTTTTTCACTCGCTTCCACAATTCATCGGCTTTCAAAACTTTATAATATGGAGAGAAAAAGGAGGCAATCACATGAAGGCAACCCGAAAACCGTTGTCCCGCGCGCTTAGTCTTCTCCTGACAGTTTCTATGCTGTTGGGCATGATGGCTACTGGCGTCGCAGCGGCTCCGGCAGATTCGTCCGAGCTGCCCGACACGGCGGTATCGTCTGATGCGGCAGAGCAGACCGAACCGACCGACGTCACCGAACCGGACGACGCCACCGAGCCGGACGACGCAACCGAGCCGGACGACGCAACTGAACCGGTCGATACCACCGAACCGGACGACGCCACCGAGCCGGACGACGCAACCGAACCGGACGATGCGACCGATCTGGTTGAGTCGGTCGATCAAGCTCCGCCGGTCATCGACGCCGATCCGAACGCAAAACTGGAAGACCCAACTACCAGCTTTACCCCGCCTGTCGACTACAGTGATAAGCTCAACGTAACTGACGACGAGCGGAAAGAGATTCACGCAATAGTCGATGAACTGAGTGGTTGGAATGGCCATGATTTCGTATATGGCGATGGAACTTACGACTCCAAGAGTCTGTTGGGCGCTATGTTGGATGGTTCCCACTTCGATTCCATCTCCTACGGCAGTGGTGCCGCTGGTTCTATTCCTACCGAATATCCCTTTGATGTGCCTGACACTGCCAACAACCGCAACGAAGGCGACCGGAAAGCCGCTAAGTTGGCCTCGGTAGTCAAACTGGCTAAGGACCTGGGCTTCCCCGTAGTGGTCCAGCGTCAGGACGATAAGTGTGTCTGGGTCGAAATCGGCGATCCCGACGCGCCTGAAATGACTATGGCTCTGAGCCATCTGGACTCGCCGTCCATGTCTGTTTCTCAGGATAAGCTTCCCCTTTGGGTAAACAACAAGGGTGAAGAAGATTCAACCGCTTATCACACCCCCTATGTGAAAGACGGCTGGATCTACGGCGCCGGTATGCAGGACGACAGCGGCCCCACTTTGGCCTCTCTGGTTGCCTGCAAGGCCCTGTTGGAATCGGGCCTGCCTATGGACCGCCGTATCCGTATTGCTATGGGTATTTATGAAGATGGTAGCCCTGGCGTTCCCAATGCTGCCAGCACCCTGGCCTATGCGGACATCCCCTATTACAGCGGCGCCGGCTTCTATGACAACTGGTGCTATAAGTATCTGAACCGGGAAGAGACTCCCATTATTGCTTATACCTCCGACTCCCGCTTCCCGGTGGTCGTGGCCAACACGGCCAGCACAACCCCCTATGTCACAATGGACCTCTCCGCGGACAGCGGTAAACCCTACAGCCTGATCTCCGCCGGGGCGGGTATCACCCAGCGTGCAAACGACCCCACCTTGAAAGATATTGCCACCGGTTCTACACAGCAGATCGCTTCCCGCGCTATCTTTACCTTGAGCGCGCAGGGCGTCAGCGACGCGGACCGGACCGCTTTCATGGCGGCTGTCAACACGCTCGCTGCCAACGAAGGCTGGACGACCGGTACTGCCACCAAGGATAACATCCCTATGGTGCAGATCAAAGTTGAGAACAACAACTTCGTTCTGGAAATCAACACCGGCCGGACTATGGAAATGCCCACTCCCCAGTACAGCCGCAACGCGGTCGTTTGGGGTATGTATCTCATTTCTGCGGCCCTGCCCACCGACTCCACCCTGTCTTTGAAAGAAGCTGCCGACGGCTTCGTCGCTATGTTCTACGGCGATACCAAAGAGGGCGAAGCGTACCTGGGCAAGGAAATGGGCATTGACGAGGACCTCCTGCGTGAGCCGAACAGCGGCGCACCCAATATGACTATCGCGCCGATGTGCTTCTCCTTCCCGTATGGAGAAAATATCGTTGATCTGACCTCTTTCTATCAGGTCGACGCGGAAAAAGAACTGAACCGTCTGTACATCCCCTTCTATATCCGCTACCTGTATCAGAGTTCCCGCGATTTTGAAAACAGCATTGACTCTGTTATCAGAACCATCAGGGGCTACGGCTTCAATATGGTGACAAACCGCGACGCCAATTACACCGCCCCCAACTGGTCTGAATCCCGCCTGTACGCCTCTTATGACAGCCCAATGGTGGCCCTCCAGTTCGCCAGCTATAAGGCGTCTATGGCTGTCAACCCCGACGAGTTTGAAGACATCTACGGCCTGGTGGACATCTCTACTCCTATGGCCACCACCGGCGGCATTCTGGCTTCCGACTACCCCAACAAAATGACCTCCTTCGGTGCTGTTATCCCCGGTAACGAGCGTTGGTGGCACGCCTCCAACGAGCGCATGAAGGTCGACGCCGCCATCCAGATGACCAAGATCATGGCTGACGGTATGCTGGAAATGGCCCGTTACACCAACAACGTTGGCGCGCAGTTCATGTGGGCCGACATCAACGGCCTCAACGCCGACCGCGCCGACCTGGACCTGCTGGACGTCACAACTGAAACCTATCAGGACGCTTCCAAACAGGTCGAACGCGCAGTTACAATTGATTCCAATGAGAAACTGCTGGGCGCAACCAACTTCTCCATCGATATGTGGAAACAGCGCGGCTTCCGCTTCACCAACTCCCAGTACGAGCTGGGCCACCAGGAAGGCGGCGTGTACCTGCCCGTCAACAGCGACTTCCTCAATGGCGACGACTTCGTGCTGCCCATGCGCCTTGAGTTCAAGGTCGAAAAGAAATCCGTTTCCCAGGAACTGTGGGCGATGCTGACCAGCCAAACCCCCAACCTCAGCGGTCTCACATTCAACGTCCTGAAGAACGGCACAGTGATTCCTCTGACTGTTCCCGTTGGCCAGGATGCCAGCAAGTACTTCTCCATTCGTTACAATAACGAATACAACCCCGATGCCGCTTACGTCGCTGTGAACCTGGCCATCGTGGACGGCAACTATAGTGGCAATACCGCTGTTCTAGCCAATTCCAAAACCGACTTGTTCAAACTGAACGACGAGTGGTTGGCTGAGAACGAGAACCCCTTCCCCGAGCGCGGTAAGGTCGAACAGCGCGGCTTCTTCGTCATCGCCGACGGCGATAAGAACGCTTGCTTCGAGTCCCCCGACGCCGTTTATGTCACCGGTTACGTACCCACCCCCGCAACACTCAACTTTACCTATCCCACAGGAATCGTAGAGTCCGAGGTCAATGTGGAACTGTACAAGGGCTTTCCCACCTCTGCCTATAGCACCTTGGCGAGTATGATTTCTGGCGGTCAGCTGACTGCAATCACCGCTGAGAGTGATGGTTCCTACGAGATCTCCGCCCCCGGTGTTTACAGCTACCGTATCTCTGGCAAAACTGAGGGCCAATACTACAATATCCTGAAGCTGTTCAATGTCACAACGGAACAGATCAAGGCTGGCACGATTTCTATCACCGTCACCGGCGGCAAGGTTGGCGGAAAAGGCTATGAACCTACCGTCATTCCTACAGATGCTCCTTCTACCTATACGCAAGACCCCCGCGACGCTATGTTGGTTATCTGGCCCGATGAGCTTTTGAACAGCGATGTCTTTGCTCTGGCCCCCAGGGGCTACCAGACCCCCGCTTTCACCAACCCACGCGCCGCTCACGAACTGACCAGTCAGGAAGAGATGATGGCGTTCCTGCAAGACCGCGACTCCAAGTGCGATTATATGCACCTGTATTCCGCGGGCAAAACGCCTTTCAAGAACTTCGACCTGCCCCTGTCTATCTTTACCCAGACCGAAATTCCCGAAAACGCTACACTGGAACAGGCCGCCGCTCTGGTTCGCGCCAACGGCAAGCCGACCGTGTGGTATCAGTCCCAGATCCATCCCAATGAGCCCGCCGCAGGTGAAGGCTCCTTGGTCATTGTCGACGACCTCATCAACGACCCCAGAGTCAGATCCCTGCTGAACGACATCAATATTGTGGTCGTCTCCCGCATCAACCCCGATGGTTCCTATCTGTACACCCGCGCCACTGCTGGTGGCTTCGATATGAACCGCGACCATATGTCCCTGAAGGCTCAAGAGCTGGCCCAACTCCACACCGCTTACCGTCTGTTCATGGCCGAAGTCACTCTGGACACCCACGAGTTTGACTTCTATGGTGCAAGCAGAAACGGCTACATGAGCAACGCGGACGATTTGGAGACCACCCCGGCCACCAGCTTGAACGATGATCCCGCTGTGACCGCGCTGGCTCTGAAAATGTGCGCCAACACCTTCGACAAGGCCACAGATGCTGGACTCCGCGTGTATCACTACGGCACCACCGTCAACAACCCCATCGGCCGCGCTTACTTCGGCCTGTACAACAGCCTCTCCTTCCTGATCGAAACCCGCGGTATCGGCGCTGGCCGCACCAACTTCGAACGCCGCGTCTTTACCCAGGAAACCGCTGTGAAAGCCTACTTGACTTACGCCGCTGACCATGCGGATGAGATCAAGAAGACCGTCGCCGACGCCCGCGCCGCTGTGGTCGAAAAGGGCAAGACTTACAATGCAAATGACATCCTCGCCCTGTATCAGACGAAGTCTGGCAAGACTTTGACCGACTACACCGCTACCCGTTACCGCTACAACATGGACGGTTCCCTGTACAACAAGGACGAAAATGTGGCCCTCTCCCTGAATGACACCATCGCACGCGGCCGTATCCGTCCCACCGCCTATGTCATCCCCAAGGATATCCCGAACATCAAGAAGATCCTCTACATCATGGATAACCAGGGCGCGGAATACTATCAGCTGTCCGCTGGTGCCAGCGCGAACCTGGAACAGTACTACTTCGTTGAGAAGAGCGGCAGCAATGGTTGCATTGCTGACCTGCGTGACGCGACTACCGTAACCTTCCCCAACGGCGCGTATGTGTTCCCGATGGACCAGGTCGCCGCAAACGTCATCGCTATGCTCGTCGAACCCGACGTCACCGACTCCAACGGTTACGACGGCACCCTGTATCAGTACGGCGTGGTAAAATACGACGAAACTACCAAAAACTTCCCGCTGTACCGCTACACCGGCAATAACCCGCGCGAGACCTTGAAGGATACCACTGCTACCACCGTCCGGTTCGTCTATCCGGAAGGAATCGTGGAGTCCGAAGTCAATGTGGAACTCTACAAGGGCTTCCCCCTCTCTACCTGGAGAGAAAACGGTATCCAGGATATGATTAAAGACGGCGAGCTGGCCCCAATCCAGGCCGGAGCAAACGGATATCAGATCTCCGTCCCGGGTATCTACAGCTACCACATCTCCGGCAAGCAAGACAACACCTATTACAATATCCTGAAGCTGTTCATCGTCGACGCCAATGACCTGAACGGCACGCCCATCCAAGTGACCCTTACAGGCGGCAAGATCGGCGGCAAGGGCTATGAACCCACCGTCATCCCTGCGGACGCCCCCGACACCTATAGTCAGGACTACCGCGACGCTATGCTGGTCATCTGGCCCGATGAACTTCTGCAATCCCGCTTCACCGTGCCCGATCAGGGGTATACTACCCCCGCTTTCGACGGCAACAACGCCGCCCATGAGCTGACCAGCCAAGAGGAAATGATGGCCTACCTGGAGGCCAAAAATGCAGAGTGCGATTATATGCACCTGTATTCCGCTGGCAAAACTCCTTACAAGAACTTCGACCTGCCCCTGTCTATCTTTACTCAGACTGAAATCCCCGCAAACGCCACCCTGGAACAGGCCGCCGCTCTGGTCCGCGAAAACGGCAAGCCCACCGTGTGGTATCAGTCCCAGATCCATCCCAATGAGCCCGCCGCAGGCGAAGGTTCTCTGGTTATCGTCAACGACCTGATTAACGATCCCGAGACAAAGGCTCTGCTGGATAAGATCAACATCGTGGTCGTCTCCCGCATCAACCCCGATGGTTCCTATCTGTTCACCCGCGCCACCGCTGGCGGCTTCGACATGAACCGCGACCATATGTCCCTGAAAGCCCCCGAGCTGGCGCAGCTCCACACCGCTTACCGCCTGTTCATGGCCGAGGTCACTCTGGATACCCACGAGTTCGACTTCTATGAGGCCGAAATGCCCGGCTTTACCGGCGGATGGAGCAACGGCGATGACCTGGAAACCACTCCGGCCACCAGCCTGAACGACGATCCTGCCGTGACCGCGTTGGCCCTGAAGATGTGTGCCAACACATTCCAGAAGACCACTGACGCTGGACTCCGCGTGTATCACTACGGCACCACCGTCAACAACCCCATTGGCCGCGCCTACTTCGGCCTGTACAACAGCCTGTCCTTCCTGATTGAGACCCGCGGTATCGGCGCTGGCCGTACCAACCTCGAACGCCGCGTCTTCACTCAGGAAACCGCCGTCAAGGCTTACCTGCACTACACCGCCGACCACGCCGACGAGATTCAGAAAACTGTCGCCGATGCCCGCGCCGCTGTGGTCGAAAAAGGCAAGACCTACGACGAAAACGACGTCCTGGCCCTGTACCAGAGTGCTTCCGGCAAAACACAGACCGATTTCACCGCAGTCCGCTACCAGTTCAATATGGACGGCTCCCTGTACAGCCAGACCGAGCCCACAAAGCTCAACCTGAACGACACCATCGTTCGCGGCCGTACCCGTCCCACCGCCTACGTCATCCCCAAGGATCTCGACAACATCGAAAAGATCCTCTACATCATGGATAACCAAGGTGCTGAGTACTATGAACTCGACGCCGGTTCCAAGGCAAATCTGGAGCAGTACTACTACGTTGGCCCCTACACTGCCCCGAATGGCAGCAAGCGTGGTATCGAAGCTGGCTTGCGCGAAGCGACTACCGTGACCTTCAACCAGGGCGCGTATGTGTTCCCGATGGATCAGGTCGCCGCCAACGTCATCGCCATGCTCATCGAACCCGACGTCACCGACTCCAACGGTTATGACGGCTCCCTGTATCAGTACAAGCAGGTCGATTATGACAAGGAAACCAATAACTTCCCGCTGTACCGTTACACCGGCGACAATCCGCGCGAGACCCTGACCAGCACTGCACCCAACCCCGTGACCCTGACCTTCACCTATCCCGAAGGAATCGTGAAGAATGAGGTCAATATCGAACTGTACAAGGGCTTCCCCACTTCCGCTTCCACCACCCTGCCGAATATGATTAAAAACGGTCAGCTGACCGAGATCAAGGCAGAGACGAATGGTTCCTACACAATCACCGAACCCGGCGTCTATAGCTACCATATCTCCGGCAAAGAAGAAGGCAAGTACTACAATATCCTCAAACTTGTCAACCTCGACGCTGAGAAGATGGCTAACGCGAAGGACTCCGCCATCAGCGTGGAAGTCACCGGCGGCAAACTGGGCGGAGACGGCTTCCAGCCCACCTTCAAGCCCTCCAAAGCCCCCGACAGCTACGTGATGGATTCCCGCGACGCCATGCTCGTTATTTGGCCCGACGAAATCCTCCAGCAGCACTTCACCGTGCCCGCTCAGGGTTACGACACCCCCGCCTTCGACGGCAAACACGCGGCCCATGAGCTGACCAGTCAGGACGAAATGATGGACTTCCTGAGAGATCGCGCCTCCAAGTGCAGCTATATGCACCTGTATTCCGCCGGTAAGACCCCGAACTACGGCTACGACCTCCCCCTGTCCATCTTCACCAACACCGCTATCCCCGCAACTGCTACCCTGGAAGAGGCCGCCGCGCTGGTCGTCGCCAACGGCAAGCCCACCGTGTGGTATCAGTCCCAGATCCATCCCAACGAGCCCGCCGCTGGTGAAGGTTCTCTGGTTATCGTCGATGACCTGATTAACGATCCCGAGATGAAGGCTCTGCTGGATGACATCAACATCGTGGTCGTCTCCCGCATCAACCCCGATGGTTCCTATCTGTTCAGCCGCGCCACTTATGACGGCTTCGATATGAACCGCGACCATATGTCCCTGAAGGCTGCCGAGCTGGCTCAGCTCCACACCGCTTACCGCCTGTTCATGGCCGAGGTCACTCTGGATACCCACGAGTTTACCTTCTACGGCGCCAACAAGAACGGCTACATGAGCAACGCGGACGACTTGGAGACTACCCCGGCCACCAGCCTGAACGATGATCCCGCCGTGACCGCAATGGCTCTGGATATGTGCGCCAATACCTTCGAGAAGGCCACAGACGCTGGCCTGCGCGTGTATCACTACGGCACCACCGTCAACAACCCCATCGGCCGCGCTTACTTCGGCCTGTACAACAGCCTCTCCTTCCTGATCGAAACCCGCGGTATCGGCGCTGGCCGCACCAACTTCGAACGCCGCGTCTTCACGCAGGAAACCGCCGTCAAGGCTTACCTGGGCTACGCTGCCGCGCACGCGACTGAAATCAAGGAAACCGTCGCCGCTGCCCGCGCCGCTGTGGTCGAGAAGGGTAAGACCTACGACACGAACGACGTTCTGGCTCTGTATCAGACCAAGTCCGGCAAGACTTTGACCGAGTACACCGCGACCCGTTGGCGCTTTAACATGGACGGTTCCCTGTACAATAAGGACGAAAATGTGGCCCTCAGCTTGAACGACACCATCGCACGCGGCCGCACCCGTCCCACCGCCTACGTCATCCCCAAGGATATCCCGAACATCGAGAAGATCCTCTACATCATGGATAACCAGGGCGCAGAGTACTACGAACTGTCCAACGGCTCCAGCGCTACCCTGCAACAGTACTACTTCGTTGAGGACTACACTGGCGGCTATAACAGCAACAGCTGCCTTGCCGACCTGCGTAATCCCGCTACCGTGACATTTAACTACGGCGCTTATGTGTTCCCGATGGACCAAGTTGCCGCCAATGTCATCGCTATGCTAATCGAGCCTGACGTTCTTGACTCCGACGGTTACGACGGCACTCTGTACCAGTACGGTCAGGTCACTTACGACAAGGAAACCAACAACTTCCCCATCTACCGCTACACCGGGAATAACCCGCGTGAGACTCTGGTCAGCAACTTCTCCGGCACAGTCGAAGACGCCATCCTGTACCAGGTCAACGACAAGGGCGAGCTGGAGTACAACGTGACTTACAGCGCGGCCATTGCCAACGACGTCACAGTCAGCGGTGGTGTGTCCTCCCTGTCCGCTCTGGTCACGGCTATGGGTGAGGCTGACGCCCCCGAAGCCGTCCACGGCGTCGATGTCGGCAACCGTACCCTGAGCAAGACCGCTTACACCGCAGACTTGACCTTCGACAAGGGCGTCATCACCGAGATCAAGATCGTTTCCCAGAAAGAACGTCCCGTGATCGGTATCTCCTGGAAGAGCAACACCATCGGTTCCGATTACCAGGGCTTCGCCGAGGCTTATGAGCGCAACGGCGCTTACGCCGTCTACCTGCCTGAGCTGAAGACCGTAGAGGAAGCAAAGGAAGCCCTCCAGAAAGTCGACGGCGTGTTCGTCACCGGCGGCTCCGACTGGGGCACCAACCTCTACACACCTCCCGAGGAACCCTACCCCCACGGCACTTCCGGCGTGAACGTGCCTCGCGATACCTCCGACCTGAACCTGATGCGTCAGGCAATCGAACTCGACGTCCCCATGTTCATGGTCTGCCGCGGCGAACAGGGCTTCAACATCGCGATGGGCGGCGGTCTGATTCAGGATATCCCCACCTACTTGGGCAAGAAAGTCCTGGCTGGCGAAATTGCGCCTGAACGTGTCACTCGCGTAGAGGGCGGCCTCACTGTTGAGGTGCAGCGGGCTATCGCTACCGCAAACAATACAACAGTCGACCAGCTGCCCGAGCTACTGAAAACAGTGGTTCCTGACCCTGGTATTGCCACAGGACGTGGACCGGACGGCCAAACGATCTATACGCCTTGCACCGAGAACCACCTGCGCGTCTGGGTCGACGGCAACCGGCACAGCGGCGGTTCCTACCACGATTTGAGCGCTGGCGTCAACAACGAGGAGTTCACCATCAAGGAAGGTTCCAAGGTCTACAACATCCTCACTGAAAACGGCATTGACATCTCCAAGGGTCTGTCCAATATCGCTACCGCACACCATCAGGCGGTCAACCCCGACGCTTTGGCTCCCTCTGTGACCATCACCGCTATGTCCTCCGATGGTATCGTCGAAGCCATTGAACACAACACAGCTACCTTCGCAGTCGGCCTCCAGTGGCACCCCGAGCGCGACGCCCTGGGCGACAGCGGCACTGCAAACCGCGCCGGCGTCAACGTCGATAACGACGCTTGCAACGTCTTCCTGCGCGCCCTGGTCAACGCGGCCATCGACAAGAGAGACGGCTCTCATGGCGGCGGCGGCAGCAGCGGCGGCGGTGGCGGCGGTTCCTCCAGCAGCACCGTTACCGTCCCCGTCAAGGGCGACTCCACTTCCATCCAAGTCAGCGCAAGCGTGTCCGGCTCCACCGCGACCGTGAAGGATATCGACACCAGTAAACTGGATTCCGTCACCGGAAGCGATACCAAGACCGGCACCGTGGAAATCGACCTGTCCGGTATGGGTAAGGAAATCAATACCGTCAACCTGCCCACCAATGCGGTCAAGGAAATCGCCAAGGCTGCCAATGACAGCGACAACGATGTGGACGGCCTGACCATCAAACTCTCCAACGGCGAGGTCGCCTTCGACGCCGCCGCCCTGGACGAGATCCAACAGCAGGCCAGCGGCAACCAGCTCACCCTGACTGTCGCACCCGCGAAAGCCTCCGACCTCAACGCCCGCCAGAAGGAAGTCGTCGGCGACGCTCCCGTCTTCGACCTCACCCTCAAGTCCGGCAGCAAGGTCATCACCGACTTCGGCGACGGCTACGCTACCGTTTCCGTCCCCTACACCCTGAAAGAAGGCCAGAAGCCCTCCGGCGTCGTGGTCTACTACTTGGATAACGACGGCAACATCACTCCTTGCGAGACCATGTACGACGTCCGCTCCAAGAGCGTCATCTTCACCGCAAGCCACTTCTCCAAGTACTTCATCGGTTACGACGAGACCAAGGCTTGGGAGAATCCGTTCGTCGACGTGGAAGACGACGACTACTTCTACAACCCGGTCCGTTGGGCTGTGGAGAATGATGTCACCTCCGGCACCAGCGAAACAACCTTCTCCCCCGACGCCTCCTGCACACGCGCCCAGATCGTCACCTTCCTGTGGGCCGCAAAGGGACGTCCCGAGGCAGAAACTGCCGTGAGCTTCTCCGATGTCCCCGCCGACGCTTACTACGCGAAGGCCGTGGCTTGGGCTGTGGAAAACAAGATCACTTCCGGTACAAGCGAAAACACCTTCTCTCCCGACGCCACCTGCACCCGCGCTCAGGCTATGACCTTCCTGTGGGCTGCCGCTGGACGTCCCGAGGCGGAAAGTACCTCTGCTTTCACCGATGTCGCGGCGGACGCTTACTATGCCAACGCCGTGGCTTGGGCGGTCGCGAAGGGCGTTACCGCTGGTGTCGGCAATAACCTCTTCGGTTCCGACAATACCTGCACACGCGCCCAGATCGTCACCTTCCTGTTCCAGGCAATGCAGTAATTGCCGCGTTCCCTCCGCACAGTAAACCCAAAAGGGCTGGCCGATTTTCGGCCAGCCCTTCTTTTTTGAACTGTTTACGGCTCCCGGACAATGCCCAGCGAATTTAAAATCGCCTCTTCCCGGCTCCGCATTTGCTCCTTCATCGGCCCCTCGTCCAGATGATCGTAGCCCAACAGGTGAAGCACCGAATGAACCGTCAGATAACAGACCTCACGCTCCAGACTGTGCCCGAACGCTTCCGCCTGCGCCGCGGCGCGTTCCAGGGAAATGCACATATCGCCTAAGGGACACCGTCCCGTCCCTTCCTCCAAAAATTCCTCTCCTTTCGGGGGACTGCCCGGCTCCAGCTGGAACATGGGAAAGGACAGCACGTCTGTAGGACGATCCACGTCCCGCATATCCCGGTTGATCTGCCGGATGCCTGCGTCATCGGTGAACAGGACGTTGATTTCGCAAGGCAAAGCCACCGCTTCCGCCGCTAGAGTTGCCTGAATGGTCCGGCAAACAGCGGATTCCATCGCGCCGCCTCCGGGGACTTCGGAATCAAACAAAATCTGATGCTCCATAGCACGCCCTCCTTAATCCTCGCCCTTGATTTCCGACCAGTACCGGCGGGCGGCCTGTTCGTTCTTGTTGTCGCCGTATTGATAGTAGCAGACGCCCAGCAGTTCATCGGGAACGTACTGCTGCTTGACCCAGTGGCGGGGGAAATCATGGGGGTACAGGTAGCCTTGCTTCCGCTCCAAGCCCGCGGAATCCGCGTGGACGTTCTGCAAATGCCGCGGGATACCGCCGGTCTTGCCCGCCCGCACGTCCGCTAAGGCGGCGTCGATGGCCGTACAGACGCTGTTGGACTTAGGCGCGGTGGCTAACAGGATCACCGCCTGCGCAAGAGGCAGACGGGCTTCCGGCAAGCCCAGCTGGAGCGCGTTGTCCACGCACGCCTTGACGATCAGCGCCGCCTGCGGGTAAGCCATTCCCACGTCCTCGCTGGCGGAACAGAGGATGCGCCGGATCGCGGTAATCATATCTCCAGCCTCCAGAAGACGGGCCAGGTAGTGCAGCGCGGCGTCTGGGTCGGAACCGCGCAGGGACTTCATCAGCGCGGAGGCGATGTCGTAGTGAGAGTCGCCTTCCCGGTCGTAGCGCACAGCGGATTTCTGAGCCGCCAGCTGGGCGTCTTCCAGCGTGATGGAGATGACGTCTCCAGCGCGTTCTGCCGCGCTGAGAAGCAGCTCCAGCGCGTTCATCGCCTTGCGGATATCGCCGCCGCAGGCCCACGCTAAATGCTCCCGCACGCCGTCTTCGCACACCACGCGAGCGTCCAGCCGCTTCTCCATGATGGAAATTCCCCGCTCAATGGCAGGCAGCGCGTCCTGCGCGGTGATCTGCTTGAACTCAAAGACCGTCGCCCGGGACAGCACCGCCCCAAATACCGCAAAAAAAGGGTTCTCCGTCGTGGAAGCGATCAGAGTAATCCGCCCGTCTTCCATAAATTCCAGCAGGGATTGCTGCTGCTTCTTATTAAAGTACTGGATCTCGTCCATGTAGAGCAGCACGCCTTCCGGAGCCAGCAGCGTGCCGATATCCGCCATGATGTCCTTGATGTCGCTGATCGACGCAGTGGTCGCGTTGAGACGGTGCAACGGACGTTGAGTCTGCTTGGCGATGATGTTGGCGACGGTCGTCTTTCCGGTGCCGGAAGGGCCGTAGAAGATCAAATTGGGGACGTTTCCGCCCTCGATGATGCGCCGCAACAGGCCGTTTGGCCCCAGGATGTGGCGCTGTCCGACCACTTCATCCAAGTTTTGCGGGCGTATTTCATCCGCCAGAGGCCGGTAGGACATGGTTTCTCACCTTCGCGTTTCAATTTTTTTCATGATAGCGTAATTCCCACCTTTTGTCAACAAACCGCTGCGAGAAAAGCGCGCTTGTCTCACAAACTCCTAAAGCAGAGATGTTTTTTGCATTCTCCCCCTACGGGGGAAGAATACAGCTTTTGGGCGATGGACGTGAAGCGAAAAGAAAATCGAAAAAACTTGAAAAAAGTAGTTGACAAAGGGCGGGTGTTCTGGTAATATAATC
>CANDKT010000062.1 GCA_947385365.1 uncultured Bacillota bacterium
GTTGCGGATGACCGCGTTCGCCGCGTTCAGGATGTGGCCGGTGGAGCGGTAATTCTCCTCCAGACGGATGGTGCGGCAGGTTTTGTACTCCTTCTCGAAGGAGAGGATGTTCTCGATGGTGGCCCCGCGGAAGCGGTAGATGGACTGGTCGTCGTCGCCGACGACGCAGAAGTTTTCGTACCCCCCCGCCAGCGCGGACGCCAGAAGATACTGCAAATGGTTTGTGTCCTGGTACTCGTCGATCAATACGTAGCGGAATTTCCGCTGGTAAAACGCCCGCACGTCATCGAAGTCCTGGAGCAGGCGGACGGTGTGCAGGATGATGTCGTCGAAGTCCAACGCGTTGGCCTCCCAGAGCCTGCGCTGGTACTCCGCGTAGACCTGGGCGAGCTTGGTCAGGCGGAGGTCTCCGGACTTCTGGCACTCGTCCAGGCAGTCCTGCGCGAGCTTCAAGGCGTCCTTGGCCCGGGAGATGTAGCCCAGAACGGTCCGGGGCGGGAACTGTTTCTCGTCTATGTTCAGGTCCCGGAGGACGTCCTTCACCACCCGTTGAGAGTCGCTGGCGTCGTAGATGGTGAAGTCCGCGGAGAAACCTAACCGGTCGATGTCCCTGCGCAGGATGCGCACGCAGGCGGAGTGGAACGTGGACGCCCAGACCTCGTTGGCGTCCGGCCCGAGCATAGCGGTCAGCCGGTCTTTCAATTCTCCGGCGGCCTTGTTGGTGAAGGTGATGGCCAGGATGCTCCAAGGCACAGCCGGTTCCAAACGGCACAGCCGTTCCTGCCTTGCCTTGTCTCCCGCGCCGGTCTGGGCGTAGGTCTCCAGGAACGCCAGGTCGTCCTCCGTCACGCCGTCGGGGACCTCCACGCTGTCCGCGCCCCGGCCGTACTTCATCAGGTTCGCGATGCGGTGAATCAGTACGGTCGTTTTTCCGCTGCCCGCCCCGGCCAACAACAACAACGGACCTTCCGTCGCCAGGACCGCCTTACGCTGTTCCGGGTTCAGGCGCGGGAAGTCTCGCGCGATGGCTCCGCGGCGGGCCTTACAGAAACGTATCTCTTGGTCGTGATTGAGCATACTCTCTCTCCCTTTTCGTTCTCACGCGGGTCCGCGGACGCGGGACACGCGCGGTGCGAGAAAAAAGAGCCGCCGAAACAAATTCCGGCGGCCGGTCTATCCGCGCAGGAACGCGCATAAGCTCCTAGTGGAACAGCCTCCTGCCCAGCCAGATGAACACGCACGCGCCTACGACGGACACCACCAGGTTGGCCAGCCAGCCGAACGCGTAGAAGCCCAGCAGGCTGAACAGGAAGCTGCCCACAAAGGAACCGATGATACCTACCACGATATTGGTCAACAGGCTGCTCTCCAGCCCCATCAGCCGCCCCGCCAGCCAGCCGACCAGCGCGCCGCTAATCAGGGAACCGATCAATCGAAACATATTCGAAACCTCCTTCCTCATACGCCGCGCCTCCGGGTCGAAGCGTGGCTTCTTTTAGTATACGCCTCCGCCGCCCAAAATGCAAGCCAGACCTTGACGTGTGTCTTGCCGCCCGAAGTATCTGCACATCGGTAACGGCTTTGTAACCGTTTTGTCTCTGAGCTGTCATGCTTCCGAAAGGATGATGACAGCGCGTTGTGGTAAACTGAATGTAGAAACACGCCCGTCTCCTAAAAGCTGCCTTCTCCCTCGAAGGGGGAGAAGACAAAAAAGAAAGGGAGGTTCCGTTATGAAAAAGCTGCTGCTGTTCGTTCTGACCGCCGCCCTGCTGATTTTGCCGATTCAAGGACTCGCGGCGGCGCGGGAAGAGGAACCCGCCGCGCGCCCGGAAGCCCCCGCCGAGACCTCCGCCGCTGAGTCGCTCTCTCCCGCGCTCCACGCCGTGCTTCTGGCGATGCTCAGCCAGGATACCGCCGTCTTCGATGGCTCCGACCCGGCGTTGGTCTGGGAATCGCTGTACAATATGCTCTCACTCTACGGCCAATTGGACGACCGTTCCGACGGCGACGCCGAAGAACTGTTCCTCCCCGCCGAGACCGTGTCCGATTACGCCAGCGCGCTCACCGAACGCCCCGACGCGTTAGGCCCGCTGCCCGACGCCTTGCGCGACCGGATGACTTGGGACGCCGGACGCGACGGCTACCGTCTGGTCTGCGGGAACGACAGCTTAGCCGCGCTGCGCCTCGACCGCGCCGGCGCCAACGGCGGTTGGGAGCTGGACGGCGCGTTGACCTACCTGGTGGACGGAACCGATCTGGTCCGGTTCCACGCCGTCCTCCAGCCGCAAGATAACCTGTTCGGCTGCGTCCTCCATTCTCTGGAACTGCTGTAAACGGTCCCCCATAGCTTTTCGCGCCCCCTGGCCCAATCGGTCAGGGGACGTTTTTGTTTCCGCGGACGGCGCATTTTTCCCTTGACAGGCGCGGAACGCTGTGATATCCTGTTGTCAGACAACTGGCTAAGGTCAGATAACTAACGCTTGCAGGAGGTAACTTGAACTATGCGCTCTGACGTTGTGAAAAAAGGCGTCCCCGCCGCGCCGAACCGCTCTCTGCTCTACGCCCTGGGCTACACCAAGGAGGAACTGGAACGGCCCCTCATCGGCGTGGTCTGTTCCTACAACGAGATCGTTCCCGGTCACATGAACCTGGACAAAATCGCCGAGGCCGTCAAGGCCGGTATCCGCGCCGCCGGAGGTACGCCGGTGGAGTTCCCCGCAATCGCCGTGTGCGACGGCATCGCTATGGGCCACATCGGGATGAAGTACTCCCTGGTCACGCGGGACCTCATCGCCGACTCCACCGAGGCTATGGCTATGGCTCACCAGTTCGACGGCCTGGTCATGATCCCCAACTGTGACAAGAACGTCCCCGGTCTGCTCATGGCGGCGGCGCGGGTCAACGTGCCGACGATTTTCGTCTCCGGCGGGCCGATGCTGGCCGGACGGCTCAACGACGGCCGCCGCACCTGCCTGAGCCATATGTTCGAGGCCGTCGGCAGCTACTACGCCGGGAAGCTGGACGAGGCGGGCGTGGAGGAGTACGAAACCAACGCCTGTCCCACGTGCGGTTCGTGTTCCGGTATGTATACCGCCAACTCCATGAACTGCCTCACGGAGGCCATCGGCATGGCTCTGCGGGGCAACGGGACCATTCCAGCCGTCTGGTCCGCCCGCCTGCGCCTGGCGAAGCATACGGGTATGAAGATCATGGAGCTGGTGGAAAAGGACATCCGTCCCCGGGATATCATGACTGCGGCGGCGTTCCACAACGCCGAGACCATTGACATGGCGTTGGGCTGTTCCACCAACACCATGCTGCACCTGCCCGCTATCGCGCACGAGTGCGGGATTGAGCTGTCCTTTGACATGGCCAACGAGATTTCCGGGAAGACGCCGAACCTGTGTCATCTGGCCCCCGCCGGGGACACGTACATGGAGGATTTGGAGCGGGCCGGAGGCGTCTACGCGGTGATGTCCGAGCTGGCGAAGGCGGGTCTGATCGACACGTCCTTGCCCACCTGCACCGGGAAGAGCGTCGCGGAGAACCTGGAAGGGGTCGTCAACCGGGACCGGAACCTGATCCGTCCGATTGAAGAGCCGTACTCCAAGACCGGCGGCATCGCGGTGCTGAAGGGCAATCTGGCTCCTGACGGATGCGTCGTGAAACAATCCGCCGTCGCCCCTGAAATGATGGTCCATGAGGGCCCCGCCCGGGTGTTCAACTCCGAGGAGGAGGCGATCGAGGCGATCTATGCCGGGAAAATCGTGGCCGGGGATGTGGTCGTCATCCGCTACGAGGGGCCCAAAGGCGGTCCGGGGATGCGGGAGATGCTGAATCCTACGTCGGCGATTGCGGGTATGGGTTTAGACAAGGACGTTGCGCTGATTACAGACGGTCGTTTTTCGGGCGCGACCCGCGGGGCGTCCATCGGGCACGTCTCCCCGGAAGCGGCTTCCGGCGGGACGATTGGTTTGGTGGAGGAGGGCGACCTCATTGCGATTGACATACCCGCCCATACCATCGAGCTGAAAGTCTCCGCGGAGACGTTGGAGGCTCGCCGCGCCGGTTGGGTCTGCCCTGAGCCGAAGATCAAGACGGGCTACCTGGCCCGCTACGCGAAGCTGGTCTCTTCCGCGGACAAGGGCGCGATCCTTGGGTAAACCGCTGAACAAACAAAGCGACGGCACGAGAGAATCTCTCGTGCCGTCGTTTTTCCTTGCGGTACAGGTCGATTTACTGCGCCTTGAAGAGGAAGGTCACGATCTGGCCGCGTGTGCAGGTATTGTCGGAGCCGAAGAGGCCATCGCCAACACCGGCGGTGATATCGTTGGCGACCGCCCAAGCCACGGCGTCGGCATAGTAAGCGTTCGCCGGGACATCGGCGAAAGCAGAGGCGTTTTGCACCTTGGCGCGACCGGCGGCGGCCCACAGGAAGGTCATCGCCTGGGCGCGGGTACAGGTGGCGTCGGGGGAGAAGACGCCCTCCTCCGTACCGGAGGTAATGCCGTTGGCGACCGCCCAAGCCACAGCCTTCGCGTAGTAAGCGTCGGCGGGGACGTCGCGGAAGTTCGTGGTACTTTCGACCTCGGGGCGGCCATTGGCGGCCCACAGGAAGGTTACGATCTGGGCGCGGGTGCAGGAGTCGTCCGGGGAGAAGGTCGTTTCGCTGGTGCCGGAGGTAATCTTATTTTCCACGGCCCATTTCACGGCGTTCTCGTAGTACGCGCCCGCGGCGACGTCGGTGAAGCCGGTGGCAGGTTTGCTGGGGGTAACGGGTTTGCTGGGGGTGGTAGGTCTGCTGGAACCGCCGCCACCGCCGCTGGAGGAACCGCCGGAAGATTTCTTTACTACGGTAACGGTTGCAGTCACCTGATCCATTGCCTTACCTTTCCCATCGCCGGGGACGGTCACGGCTGCGGTACCGGACACGGTGAAGGTACCGGGTTCGGCGTACAGGTCCGCGTCGATGGAGTCCCAGCTGACCTTCACGTCCGAGACGGCGCCGGTGGCGAGGTCCAGGCTCTTGACGGTCTCCGGGAGCGCAGGCGTTTGACCTGCGGTTGCGGTCGCGCTGACGCTGCTCTCCACGACGTTCTTCGCGAAGGCGTCGTTCCAAGCCTTGAAGGAAGCGTACAGGGTGTAGTCATTGCCGTCCTCTCGGACGCCGTAGACGCTCTGACCGTTCCAGGGCCACACGCCTTGTCCGGCGTTGTTGGGCACGTCGTTGATGGTCTTCATGATGTCGATGGCGATATCACCGGCGATCTGAGGTGTGAACTCCGTACCGACGGGGTAGTTGGGGTTATCGAGGCGGTCGTTGACCTTCCCGGAGTGGGCGGGGGAACACTCGGCGATGTTGAACGCCACGTCGGGGAGCATCTTGGACAGCTCCACGAGGTTGCGCTGAAGCTGGGCGTAGGTGCCGTGCCAGTCCGGGTAGTAGGACACGCCGATTCGGTCGACCATGCCGCCCATACCGTTCAGGTCTTCGGCCAGCAGGCCGATCAAAGTGGTGACTTTGCCGAACACGAACGCGTCGTCGAGTTCGACTTTATCCTCCCCGCGGGGCTGCTCGATCACGTTGAACGCGAAGTGCATTTCGCTTTGGATATCGAGGCCGTACTTCTCATTCAACGCTGTGATGGCCCGATTGCCTGCGTCGACCAGTTTCGCGAGGTTGGCCACGGAGTCCTCAAATTCTTTGTAAGCGGCGGAATCGGTGTTGCCATTGGCTTCCGCGTACTTGACCCACTTCACGCCGCCGCCGGGGGTAGCGTTCGGATTGAGCTTCCGGCCGTCTATGGTGCGGTGATTTCCGTTCGCGTCCGCTTCGCTCTCCAGGTTCTCCGGGGAGTTGTCGCGGATGAAACGCTTGTAGTAATCGTGGTAGTCGGCGTACTCGTTGACTTCCAGGTACTCGGAACCCCACATCATGCCGTTGGTGATTTCGTTGCCGATGGCCACGATGGTAGGCGCGGTACCCTGTTCGATCAGGTCTTCGATGTAGTCGTAGGTAAACTGATACACCGTGTTCACCAGCTCGTCAAAGGGCAGCTCCGCCCAGGCGTAGGGTTTGGGCTGGTTCTGGGGGTCGGCCCAGCTGTCGGAGTAGTGGAAGTCGATGGCCAGTTGCTGACCCGCGCCGGTGATGTACTTGGCGTAGTCCAGCTGGGTCTCCGGGGAGCAGTTCGTTCCGACGCTGGGCGGGTTTGTCAAATCAATGGCCTCGTTCACGTCCGCCGCGAACCGCCAATCGCCTTCCGAACGGGGTTCGTTCCAGACGCGCACGCGGGTGACGTCCCAGCCGAGGTCTTTGACCAGGCCGAAGTAGTTGTTGCCGGTGTTCATGGTCTCAGGGGTGAGCTGACCGCCGCGGGTACCGGTTCCGTTGGGGTCGTAGTGGTAGGAGAGGGTTTTACTCACGCCGGAGCTGTCGGAACCGTTGTTCATATCCCGGCGGAGGTAGTTGATGACTTGGAACTCTTTCACGCCGGGGACGTCGGCGCGGTCGACGGTGAGTTTCAGGTAGCGCAGGCCCGGGAAGGCGAACACGTCGGAGTAATTCGCGCCGCGGGCCGAGTTACCGGTCCGGTCTGCCAGGACGGTCCAGGTTTCGTTGTCGGAGGAACCTTGGATTTTGTACTGGTACACGGACGCGCCGTCGGCGAAGACGGTCTCGATTTTGTGGATCTCGTCGTAGACGCCGCCGAGGTCGACCAGCAGCTCTGCGGAATTGGACGTCCAGGTCCAAGCTGTGTTCCAGTCGCCGTCGGCCGCGAGTGCGGCGTCGCCTTCGCCGGAGGAGAACTTGACCCAATATTTACCGGAAATGTTGCTCTCAGCTGGGGTGTACTCCGCCTGACCGGACGCGCTGGAGTTTGGCAGGACGGTAACGGTCGCGGTCACTTGGTCCATCGCCTTACCTTTGCCCTCGCTGGGGACGGTCACGGAAGCGGTGCCGGAGACCGTGTAGGTACCGGAGGTGGTAGGGGCGTTGGCTCTGCCCCACTTGACCGCGACGTCGGAAATCTCGCCGGTAGCGAGGTCCAGACTTTTGACGGTTGCGGGGAGTTTCGGGGCCTGACCGACTGTGGTGAGTACGCTGACGCTGCTCTCTACCACATTCTTTGCGAACGCGTCGTTCCACGCTTTGAAAGACGCTTGCAATGTGTAATCCGTGGCGTTCCAACCCGCGCCGGGGGCGGCGACGCCGTAGATGCTCTGGCCGTTCCAAGGCCACACGCCTTTGCCCGCATTGTTGGGTATGTCGTTGATGGTCTTCATGATGTCGATGGCGATATCCCCGGCCAGCTGCGGGGTGTACTCGGTACCCACGGGGTAGTTGGGGTTATCGAGGCGGTCATTGATTGTGCCGGAATGGTCCGGTCTGCACTCGGCGATGTTGAACGCCACGTCGGGGAGCATTTGGGACAGTTCGACGAGGTTGCGCTGCAAGACGTCGTAACTGCCGTGCCAGTCCGGGTAGTAGGACACGCCGATCCGGTCGACCATACCGCCCATACCGTCCAGGTCTTCGGCCAGCAGACCGATCAAGGTTTTCACTTTTTGCAGGGCGACGTCCGGGTCGATCTCGACTTTATCGCCGCCGCGGGGCTGTTCGACCACGTTGAACGCGAAGTGCATTTCGCTTTGGATATCGAGGTCGTACTTTTCGTTCAGCGCCGCGAGCGCACGGTTGCCCGCGTCGACCAGTTTTGCGAGGTTGGCTACGGACTCCTCAAATTCCTTGTAGGCGGCGGAACCGGTATCACCATTGGCTTCCGCGTACTTCAGCCACTTCACGCCGCCGCCGGGGGTGGCGTTGGGGTTGAGCTTTCTGCCGTCGATGGTGCGGTGATTGCCGTTTTGGTCGGCTTCACTTGCCAAGTTGTCCGCGGAGTTGTCGCGGATGAAGCGTTTGTAGTAATCGTGGTAATCCGCAAACTCGTTGACTTCCAGGTACTCGGAGCCCCACATCATACCGTTGGTGATCTCGTTGCCGATGGCCACGATGGTGGGGGCGGTGTCCTGCTGGATGAGCTTTTCGATGTAGTCGTAAGTGAACTGATAGACCTGTTCCACCAGCTCGTCGAAGGGCAGCTCCGCCCAGGCATAGGGCTTAGGCTGATTCTGGGGGTCGGCCCAGCTGTCCGCGTAGTGGAAGTCGATGGCCAATTCCTGTCCGGCTCCGACGATGTACTTGGCATAATCCAGCTGTGTCTCAGGGGAACAGCTCGTTCCGACGCTGGGCGGGGTTGTCAGGTTGATGGCCTCGTTTACGTCCGCCGCATAACGCCAGTCGCCTTCCGACCGGGGTTCGTTCCAGACGCGCAGGCGCGTGGTGTCCCAGCCGAGGTCCTTGACCAGGCCGAAGTAATTGTTGCCGGTGTTCATGGTCTCGGGGGTGAGCTGACCGCCGCGGATACCTTCCGCAGGGGGGTCGTTGTTGAGGTTGTAGTAATAGGTGACGTTCTTGCTCACGGTGGAGCTGTCGGAACCGTTGTTCAAATCCGGGCGGAGGTAGTTGAGGATACGGAACTCTTTGAGGCCGGGCGCGCCGGCTTTTTCGACGGTAAGTCTGACGTAGCGCAGGCCCTCGAAGGCGAACACGTCGGCGAACTGCGCGCCGGGGGCTTCATTTTCGGTCCGGTCCGCCAGGACGGTCCAAGTTTGGCCGTCGGTGGAACCTTCGATTTTGTACTGATAGACGGACGCGCCGTCGGCGAAGACGGTCTCGATTTTGTGGACCGCGTCGTAGACGCCGCCCAGGTCGGCCAGCAGTGCGGCGGAGTTGGAGGTCCAGGTCCAAGCGGTTTCCAGGTCGTCGTCCGCTGCCAGCGCGGCGTTGCCCTCGTCCGCGGAGAACGAGACCCAATATTTGGGGGAAATATTGCTTTCCGCAGGCGTATATTCGGCTTCGCCTGACAGGGCTGACGTTTGGAATGGTATCATCCCTGCCAGCATGACGAGGCTTAACAGAAACGCTGCGATCTTTTTTGGTTTCATCGTTGCACTCTCCTTTGATCTTTTCTGATGTTGCAGTTCAACAAGAGCCGGTCTGCGACACGCTTTTATTTTAGCATTTTCCACGATCATCCGCCAGAGTACATTCGATAGAATTTGTTTTTATTTGATAGAGAAATCCGGGAACTCCCGGGACAGCTCCTTCCGGAGCGTATCCAGGGCGTTCTCTGCGGTCATGTTTGGGTCGGCGTTCAGGACGTTGAGGATCAGGCCGAGGCGTTCAAAAATGATGCCGTCGTCCGGGGTCAAGGGTCTCACGTTCATGTTGGGCATGATCTTGTCCATGTAGGACGCGCCGATGTCCTGTGCGCCGAACCATCCGTTGCGGTAACTTTTCAGCTCTGGTTTTTCCAGGTAGGGAGCTTTGGCGGCGGTCATCAAGCCCATAGAGTTCAAGATTTCCGCGCCTTCGGTGGACAGCGTCGCGAATTTCAGGAACTCCCAGGCCAGCCGCTTATCCTGACACGTTTTGGTAATTCCCATCGCGGTACCGCCCCAATGCGCGTTCCCTTCCGGCGCGCTCATCAAGCCCCAATGGCCGGCGTACTCACCTTCCGGGTCGTTCTGCTTTATCATGTTCACGGACCAGGTGGCGCAGGGGGAGAAGATGTGGTCGTCTTGGCCGAAGGCGTGGTACCACGCGGGGGTCCAGGCAACGAGGTCGTTGGCGATGTGTTCATCCCGGAACCGGCAGATCAGCCGCATGGTGCGTCCAAAGACGGCCTCCACGTCGATGGACGCGCCGTCCGTCCAGGGAAGCTCCACCTGTTCCTGCAAAAACTGGCGCACGTCGCCCAGTCCCGACCACATGACGACCTGACCGTTGCTTGCCGCGTAGACTTCCTTTCCCTTTTCGAGGAAGGTCTCCCAATCGGGCAGTAAGGCTTCCAGTTCTTCTGGGACGTCGGTCCCCAGGTACTGCTTGGCCAAGTCTTTCCGGTAGGCCAGGCCCGCCGGAGACAGGGACTGTTCGATTCCGCACACGTGACCTTTCGCGTTCACCAGCCTCGGGTGCAGGCACTCGTATACCTCCGAAAGCTGGAACCGGTACGGTTCCAGCTCCAGCGGCTCCCACATATCCAACTCGAACGCCTCGCCTCTCGTATCCACGATGGCCCATGCGATATCCGGCAGTTCTCCGCCCATGATAAGCTCCGTCTCGTAAAGCTCCACGATATTTTTGTTCTGTATCTTGACGAATTGGAACTCCACGTTCGGGTAATGCCGCTGAAAGGCTTCCGCCATCGTGGAAAAGTATCTCTCATCCCACCCCCAGGTCGTCAAAGTCCCGGCGTAATCGGAGGGAAGCGGTTCGTCGTACCCCACCTCCTGAACGGAGACCGTTCCGTTTGAGGATGATTTTTCCTCCTCGCCGCCGCGCTTGCCGCACGCGAACAGCAGACCCGCGCACGTCAGGAACGCAAGGCCCCGCGTCCAAAGTTTCCGCATACCTTCTTCCTCCTTCCTGTGGATTTTTTGTATTCTCCCCTCTTCGAGGGGAGAATACCGCTTTTATGAGGCGGGCGTGTCGGATACACGCGTCCGGTTGAGCGGGAGACGCATCAGGACTTGTGTACCGTGTTCCGCGCCCCGCTGGAGTTCCATCCCGTAGGCGGGTCCGTACAAAAACCGGATACGGTCCCGGACGTTGCGGATTCCGATTGGTTTTCTGCGGTCCTGTTCTGAACGGACCGTCTCGCCGCGCTGGAACCGCTCCACATACTCCGCAGGTATCCCGACGCCGTCGTCTTCCACGAGGATACGGAGCTGTCCCTCTTCCGTGAAGACCCGGACGCCGATATGTCCGAACGTTTCCCCGGGCAGAATGCCGTGGACGATTGCGTTCTCCACGAGCGGCTGCACGATGGTTTTCGGTACGATGCAGTCTTCCAGAGCCGTCTCGCACTGGATATCCACGGCATACGCGTCCGGGTAGCGGTAGCTCTGGATTTTCAGGTAGCAGCGGGTCAATTCCAGTTCCTGCCGGATTGTGGCTTCGATCCCCTGATCTCCGACGTTGAGGGTTTCCTGAAGCGAATACAGCAGCGCGCGGACGATCTCCACGACTTCCCGTTGTCCTTTGGCGGAGGCCAGGTAGACCACGGTGTGCAAGACGTTATAGAGGTAGTGCGGGTTGATCTGGGAGAGCATGATATCAAATTCCATTTCTTTTTCCAACCGCTCATGTCGGGCGCGTTCCTCTTCGCCGAGGCGGATTTTCTGGAACATCTGTCCGCAGCAGGCGTACAACGTTTCGATTTCGTCCCCTGTGTGGAGCATATCCAGCTGTTCCACGGACCCGTACTCGAATTTTTCCATCCACTCGGACAGGTCCGTGATGGGGCGGACCATGTTCTCTATGGTGCGTGAGATGAAGATCAAGGTCAGGCTCAGGGAGGCCAGGAAGGACAGCATGAAAAAGTACAGCACGAACTGGCTTCTCTCCCAAAGGTACTGGTTGGGAATGAGCGTGCAGAGTTTCCAGTCCGTTTCCCCGACGGTCCCGCACAAGAGGCAGCCTTCCGGCACGCGGACCGGACGTTTTTCCGGCCACTCCGCGGCGCCGTCCAGATTGGCGCGCAGCATCCCGTCCGCGTCCTGCTCGTACAGGACCGCGCCGTTTCGGTCCAGCAGGCACACATAGTGGTACTCTTCCGCGTACCGGCGTATCTGCTCCAGGAAGTAATCCAGGTACAGTTCCAAGTACAAGGTCCCTTTCTGCTGGCCGTACCGGTACTTGTCCCGCATCTGGACCTGATAACAGAGGATAGGCTCGCCGTTGTTCTGCCGGTAGACGTTGGAGTAGGGCTGTCCGTCCGCGCTGTTCTGTTGGATGATCTCCTCGCGCGGCATTTTCTCGCTGTACGGCACGTAGCTCGTGCCGTACCAAACGCCGCTGTCCATTTTCAGCATGGAGTTGCTGACGTAGGTCCGCAGGTTGTTGTAGAAGATCAAGCGGTTCGCGACGCGGTCGTAAGCGGTCTGACGCTGAAACTCGCTGGCGAAGGGTTCCAGAGCTACGGTCTCCTGTAGTTCCCGGTCGACCAGCATACTCTGGGCGAATTTCTGGACGTCGTCCAGCATGAACTCGATCTGGTTCGTGAGCTGGACCATTTTCGCTGTTTCGTCGGAGATTTTCTGTTCTCTCACGACGCCCTCGAAATAAACGAAGCCCACCGCGGACCCGAACACCATCGAGACCGCCAGAATCAGCGAGATGTTCCGTAACATACGCCATTTGAACTTTCTCTTTTTTGGTATCCCCATTCTTTTCCGCTCCACTCTGGCTAAGACTTCCGCTTCCGGTACTCCTGCGGTTTTTTCCCCGTACTCCGGGCGAAGACCTGGCTGAAATACTGACTGGTCTGGTAGCCCACCCGACGCGCGGCTTCTGCGACCGTACAGTTTTCCTCCCGCAGCAGCCGTTTTGCCTCATCCATCCGCAGGGCGGTCTGGTATTTCAGGACGGTAAGGCCGACCTCTTTCTTGAAGATTTGCCCCAGATACACTCCGTTCATATGGAACTCCGCGCCGAGGATCTCCAGGTTCAGCTCTTTTTTGTAGTTCCGCCGGATGTACGCGACGGCTTCCGCGACCACGCGGGAATAGTTTTTCTTCTCCTGACTGCTCAGGTAGTCGTGCAGCATTTCCAGCTGTTCTTCGTAGCAGCGGATCACCTCATCCATAGACGCGCACACGGAAGGTTTCAGTTCCAGACCGGTTTTCCCGGCGACCTCCTGCAAGAGGCCGTTCAGGGACAGGAGCAGGGCCTGGCACTCTTTGATATTCTGCTCCTCCCGGAGCGTTTCCAGAAGCTCCCGCACGGATTTCCCTGGTTCCGCCGCTTCGTCGTAGAGCGCGCGCTCCAATTTTCGGAGTGCTTCTCTCCAAAGCGCCGGTTTCTCTTCCGGGACCGCGCTCAAAAAACAGGCCGTGTTGGGGGTCCAGAAAAACGCCCGCTGTATCTGGCCGGTCATCTGACGGAACACGCGGCTGACGTCGTGGATGTCGATGTGCCGGCTGCAAACTGCGTTGAACCACGCGCCGGATGCGTCGTGCAGCCGCGCGATCAGCGTTTCCGCCCACTGCTTGACCCGGTCCTCGGAGACCTGCACGCTGGACACACGTTCCAACCGGCACAGGACGACCCAGTTATCCGGCGTGACCGGCACATCGGCTACATAAACAAGCCCTTCCGCTTCCATCTGCGGCAGTTCCTCCATGACCCTGGTCTCCGCCGGGACCCAATCCGCTTTCGTAAACTCACCGGAACGGAAACAGCTCCTTTTATGGACCAGAAACAACATGAGCGGTTCCTCCGCTCCCTCGACGTCCAGCCGTTCCCCTGCCGGGCGGTCGTAGAGCAGCTGATTCACGAAATACGTTTGATAGAGCTTTTTCCGCTTGCTGGTGAAGTCTAACCGCCTGTCGATTTTGCGCAGCTCTTCCAGCAGCGTTTCGGGGCTCAGTTCGTGCTTCAGCAGGTAGTTCGACACCCCGTACCGGATGCCTTGCTGGGCGTACTCAAAATCCCGGTACGCCGACAGGAAGATTACGATGACGTCCGGGTCCTTCTCTTTCAAACGCCGCGCCAGCTCCAACCCGTCCATCCCGGCCATCTTGATGTCTGAGATTACGATCTCAGGCGTCGTTTTGCCGTACAGTTCCATTGCCTTTCGTCCGTTCACCGCCGTCCCGACGATCTGATACCCGTGCGCCTCCCAATCCAGGATGTTTTTCAGGTAGTCCAGCGCCAACACTTCATCGTCTACCAACATGACCTTTCTCATCGAAACAAATCCCTTCCGTTCCGTCTGTCCCCGGTTTTCCAGTGTGCGCTTCTATTTTACCTAATTTCTCAGCCTTTTTCAACGGTAGGCGAGCGATTTCAGTACGACTTCGCTTATACGACGCCTCTCCGCCTGAAGCTTCACAGTTCCCCGCTCAAGGGCTTTTTGGTACGGTCCGAACAAAATAGGGCGGTTCATCATTCGTTTGGAAAAGAAATCAAAATCTCAGTCCCCTCCCCAAGACTGCTGTGCAGCATGAGATCCGCATGATGGTACTGCGCAATATGCTTGACGATCGACAGCCCCAGCCCGGTGCCGCCGGAAGCCTTGGAGCGGCTTTTGTCCACCCGGAAAAACCGTTCGAACACCCTTGTCTGATACTCCGGGGGAATCCCGATCCCGGTATCTTTCACGGAAACGGTTGTGCTGGTATCGCCTGCCGAAACAGCCACTTCTACTTGACCGCCGTCTTTGTTGTATTTGATTGCGTTGTCTATCAGATTATAGAGCATTTCATACAAAAAGCCCCGCACTCCGTTTATCATGGAATCTTCGCCAGTCACGGACAGGTCGATCTGCCGTTCCTCCGCCCGTTCCCGCAGAGCGGAAGCCGCACGCTCCGCAAGCTCCAGAAGGTTCACCTGTTCCTTTGCCGGTGCAATTCCCTCGTCCAACTGCGACAGGTGAATGATGTCCTCCACCAGCGTTACCAGCCGCGCCGCCTCTGTGCGGATAACGCCGACAAACTGTGGAATATCCTCTTGCTGAACAAGGCCGTTCTCTAACAACTCGGCGCTGCCCATGATGGACTGCAAGGGAGTTTTCAGTTCATGGGACACATTGGCGGTAAACTCCCGGCGGCTGCGTTCAGCAGCAACCTGCTCCGTCACGTCAAAGGCCAGCAACACCGCCCCCACCACAGTACCATCCACCGTAATCTGGCTGATGTCAAATTGGTACTCCCGGTCATTCCGTATGGCACGGATTTCACTGTGTCCCCCTTTCAGTGCGGTCTGAATGGCGCGGTTGACCTCATGGTCACGATCTGCCACAAGGAAATCCTGCCCCACGCAGGAATTACCCGCATGAAAGATCTTCCGTGCGGCGGGGTTGATGCTTAGAACCGCACCTTTTCCATCCAGCAGGACAAGCCCCTCGCCCATGTTCTCGGTGATCTGCTCAAATTCTTCGGTTTTCCGGCGCAGTTCCCGGAGCTGTGCCTCGATCTGCCGGTGCTGCTGGTGGATACGCCCCAGAAGGGGAGATAGTTCTTCATAGGCATCGTTTTCCAGCGGCCTGTCCAGGTCCAGGCGGTTGAGCGGCGCGACAATGCTTTTCGCCATTCGATGGGCCAGCAGAGCGGAGAGAATGACCGCTATGATCGCGGTCAGCAAAATCGGCTGAAGCATCCCCATCGCCAGGGCAAACACCGTCAACTGGCTGATGGAAATACGCAGGACAGTTCCGTCCGACAGCCGCTGTGCGCAGTACAGTGTCCGCTCGGTCAGCGTTTGCGAATAGCGGACGCCCTCGCTTTCCCCCTCGGCCAACGCCTCTCGTACCTCCACCCGGTCAGAGTGGTTTTCCATCTCCGCCGCCGGGACGTGGGTATCAAACAGCACTTCGCCGTCAGCGGCGATCCAGGTCAGACGAAAGTCTGCTGTGGATGGGAATCGATAGGGGGAAGTCAACTGCTCCAGGTAATCCAAGCCGTCCGCCTCTACTCCATAGGAGGCCAAACGAAGTTCATCCCGCAGCTGTTTCTCCTGCACGTTTTTGTAATAGTCATACAGACAGCCCATGATGATGACCAGACTTGCCAGAAGAACGGAGACCGCCGCCAGCAGGATGGAACGGAAAATTTTCTTTGTCATGGCTTTGCCTCCAGCCGGTAGCCGATATGCCGGACCGTTTCGATCATCGCACCATAGGCCCCCAGCTTCTGCCGGAGCGTTTTGATGTGCATATCCACTGTCCGCGTCTCCCCGGTGTAATCCACGCCCCAGACGTTCGACAAAAGCTGCTCCCTGGTGAACGCAACGCCGGGGCGGGAGAGGAACAGCCGGAGCAGTTCAAATTCTTTGTAGGTGAGCAGGATACGCGCTCCA
>CANDKT010000063.1 GCA_947385365.1 uncultured Bacillota bacterium
AACGCGTCTTCCGGCCTCTGGGAGGACGTCTTCGGACGTCAGGCCTACATCACCTTCGGCCTCGACCTCTTCGCCCACGCCAACGATGAACCCAAAATCCAACACACCTTCGACGCCCTCTCCCGCGCCCTCGCCGCCGACGGACCCCCTCACCTGCAAGTCCTCGAAATCTCCTGCGGCGAGACCGCCTTCGACCCCAACCACCGCCTCCTCAAACGCCCCGTCCAAGCCCTCTGCTCCACTTACCTCGTCCGCTCCGTCAACCCGGACGGCTCCTTTACCGACTTTGAATTGCTGGGAGAATTGTCTTTATGAACGTCACCACTCACCTGCGCCCCGGCGTCTACTCCGCTTACGACGCCTCTTCCGTGGTCAGCGGTAAATTAAACGGCGGCCTCGTCGGACTCGCCGCCCGCGTCCCTACCGCCTCCGACCACGCCGTCCAGACCTTCTCAAACTACGAACAAGCCGCCGATGCCTTCGGCCCCGCCTCCGGCGAGAACCTTTCCGAACTCATCCGCCTCGCCCTCCTCAACGGCGCGTCCGCCGTCGCCTGCGCCCCCGTCTCCGACCAGAACCCGTACCAGAACGCCTTCCACGCCTTGGCCAACCTCGAACCTATCTCCGTCCTCCTCTGCGACAGCACCGAACTTTCCGTCCAACAGACCATGCGCGACAGCGCATTGCAAGCCTCCGCCGCCCGCCGGGAACGCCTCGCACTCGCCGCCGGCGCCGCCAGCGAAAGCGTCAGCGCGCTCGTCCAAAGAGCCGGAAGCCTCAACTCCGAACGCGTCGTCCTCGTCGCCCCCGCCGCCCTCGACCAAAACGGTAACACCCTCTCCGGCCTCTGCGCCGCCGCCGCTGTCGCAGGCGTCCTCGCCAGCGAGAACGACCCCGCGATCCCACTCGGCGGCGCGGAACTGCTCGGGCTCTACGGCCTGGAACGCTCCTACGAGGAAAACGAACTCGACCTGCTCATCGCCGGAGGCGTCACCCCCCTCGAACGCCTGAACGGTACCTTCTCCGTCGTGCGCGGCGTCACCACCCGTACCAAATCCGGCAGCTCCCCCGACTCTACCTGGCGCGACCTCTCCACCATCCGCGTCGCCGATCACGTCATCTCTAACCTCCGCGCCGCCCTCCGCGCCAAATTCCGCCGCGCCAAAAATACCCCCCAGAGCCGCGGCGCAATCCGCGCCCAGGTGATCCTTGAGCTGGAAAACAACCTGCGCCAGGAGATCATCACCGCTTACGACAACGTCGCCGTGACCGCCGACGCCCAGGACCCAACCCGCTGCCTCGTCGCCTTCTCCTTCACCGTCGCCCACGGCCTGAACCAAATCTGGCTTACCGCTCACATCACCGTCTAAAAAAGGCCCCTTGGCCTTGAACCCCTTCCAAAATCCAACCTACAGGAGGTCTCCGCGAGCATGACCGGTTTTCCTACCAGCAGCGATATCTACCTCGAAGTGGACGGGACCCGCGTCGCCGTCGTCCAAAGCTACAGCGCCAAAACTACCAAGTCCAGCACCACCGTCGAAGCCTTCGGCGAATCCGAACCCGTCGCCACCATCCCCGGCCAGACCACCCACAAAATCCTGCTCTCCCGCCTCTACGCCACCGAAGACGCCGTGCGCGACGGAATCAGTTTCTACGACCTCTCCGGCTTCTCCCTCGTCATCTGTAAGCCCGACCGCAAAATCATCTACACCAATTGCCAGTGGGACTCCATCCAAGAGGACGCCGACCTCGGCAAAATGGTTCTCGAAAAAGTCTCCCTCGTCGCCTCCCGGCGCATCGAAACGGAGGTCTGACCGTGAACCCTTCCCTCCTCGCGCAACCGGACCGGTTACACTTGGAAAACAACGTCGACCTGCGCCTGCTCTCCGCCCTCGAAATGCTCCAGGCAAAACGTGAAGCCGACTCCCTCGCCCAAACCCCCGCCGAACATAGCCTGTGCGCCAACGCTTGCCTGCTCGCCCGCGCCCTGGAACACGCCCATACCCATACCCCGCTCTTCCCCGACGGTCAAGCCGTCTTAGCCGGGCTGACCCCGCAGGAGATCGGCTCTCTCGCCGAACGTTGGGCCGGACTCCATCAGAGCGAAAACCCCGGCTTCAACCTCTCCCAATCCCAGCTGGAAACTTTAAAAAAAAACTCCGCGACAGCCCCGCAGAACGCCTTCGCTGGCGCGTCCTCAAACAATTCCACGCCTTGCCGACCGAACCCAGAGCCCAGTCTATGAAAGACCGGGACTTCCTCTGGTGCCTGGCGCAGGACCTTCTGGATTGGGAGGAACAAGCCGACCGCTTATGCCCCCAATGTAAAACCCTCGCTTCCGAACCCCGCTGCCCCGCCTGCGGCCGCCCCCAGTCCGATTGGGGCGAACACGACGCCAACCCTGCCTTCGACTTCGCCCGCTTCCAGCAGCTGAAAGGAGACGCTCCGCTTGATTGACTACCTGGAACAAACGCTCCGTCAGGAACACAACGCGTTAGCCGAAGCAGTCGCGCTGCAAGACCAGCTGACGTTTCCCTGGACCCGGCCCGGAACCTCAGAACCCGCCGCCCCGGAACTGAACGAAACGCTCCTTCCGCCGAACCCGCCCGCGTCTGCCTCGGAACGCGACCCGGAACCGTCCCGCACACGTCCGGAATCCGTTTCCACGCAACCTTCCGAACCTACTCCCTCCTTTCCGGAAGGCTCCCTGCTCGCCGACGCCCTCGCGCAAGCCGAACAAATCGTTCGGTACGTTCAAACAGGACCCCGGAACAGCGGAGCGGACGCCTCGGAATCCACCCGCCAGCCGCCGCCTTGGAGCGACCCCCTCGCCCAGTCCCCCCAGCCCAACGCCGCTTGGCAGACGCTCCGCGCCCCCCAGCCCTCCGGACTCCCAAACCGCAGCGCGGCCCCCGCCGAACCCGACCCCGCCGGAACCGTTACGCTCGTCGACCGCGCCTTCCAAAGAGACAGCCGCCGGTATGACGGCGGCTTCCCCCTGTTCTGAACCCGCCCCCTGCCCCTGAATCCTTTACGGGAGGTGCCTGAACTTGTTGGCCCCTATGCGTTACAAAGACTACGTCTGGCCCCATAACCCTAAAGTCTACTCCATCCGCTACGAACGGAACATGGCCGTCCATAAAACCCCCTTCGGGCTCTTCCAGCTCCAAGACCTGGGCCGTACCTTCCGCACTATGGAAGGCTCCGGCGAGTTCGTCGGCGACGACGCCTACCACCAGTTCGGACAGCTCGCAAACCGCTTCTACCACGGCGGTCCCGGCCTGCTCGTCCACCCACTCTGGCAAGCCGCAAACGCCTACTTCGTCTCCCTCCGCCTGGAACAGGAACCGCAGCCCGATTACGTGCGCTACTCCTTCACCTTCTGGGAAGACGACAGCTGGTACTCCGGACTGGCCGTCCGGGAAGTCCCCCAAACTCCCAGCCAAACCGTCAGCGGGACGCCTCAGGACCCCCAAAACAGTCCCGAAAACGTCCCAACATCTAACTCCGCCGCGGACGCGGCTTACCACCTGGTCACAAAAGGCGATACCCTCTGGGCCCTGGCCCAAACCTACGGGCTGTCCCTCCCGGAACTCATCGCCCTGAACCCCCAGATCAAAAACCCAAACCTTATCCGCGTCGGAGAGAAGGTGCGCGTGAAGTGAACGCCTCCGTGACCGATTGCCGCGGAACCCGCTGGACCTTACCGCCCCTCACCGCCTGGCGGCTGGAATTTACCACCGGCGTCCCTTGCGACAGCTTCTGGCTGCGCTGCCCCTGGGATTCCCAAAATACCGCCAACCCTGCCGATTGGGTCCGCTTCCACGCCGCCCATCAGGACGAAACGGTCTTTACCGGCCTCGTCGACGAGTGCGAAGCCACCCACGACCACAACGGAAGCGTCCTCGAAGTCTCCGGACGCAGTATGGCCGCGCTCCTGCTCGACAACGAAGCCCTCGGACAGGACTACGGCGTCGCTACCCAAGCCGATATCCTCCGGGACCACGTGGAACCTTACGGCATCCAGACCGCCCCCGGCCCCAGCCTCCCCGCCGTCCCGCACTTCTCCGTCGCTACAGGCTCCAGCGAGTGGGCCGTCCTCTACCACTTCGCCCGCTACTACGGCGGCATCTCCCCTCGCTTCGACCGCTCCGGTCAGCTGCTGCTCCGCGGCTGGGACCAGACCACTACCCGCCTCCTGGGCGACGCCGCCCCCGTCACCCGCTCCCTCCGCAGAAATAAACGCTACGGCACAGCCTCCCAAGTCCTGGTCCGGGACCGCTACAGCGGCGAAATCCACACCGTCGAACATACCGCCTTCCTCGCCGCCGGCGGACGCGCCCGGCGCGTCGTCACCCTCCCCGGACGCGGCGACCACCAGACCATGCGCTACACCGGTCAATTCCAGCTGGAACGCTCCGCCGCCGAACTGGAACGCCTGGAAATCACCGTCGCCGAACCCTTCTGCGCCTGGCCGGGGGACCTGGTGCAGATCCAAAAAAACGGCTTCCCTTGGAACGGCACCTACCGGGCCGCCCGCGTGACCGTCCAAATGAACGCCAATGGATACCAGTCCGAATTGGACCTGGCTCCCCCAGATCTCGTACTGTGAGGTGAATCGCAATGTGGACCCCAGAACGGACCGCGCGCCCAGCCCAAATCCCCCCCGCCGCCGAATTGGGCCAAGTCACCCTCAGCGGCGATCCCGCAGGCGTCAGCCTGGGCGGCGAACGGAGATGGCTCCCCGTCTACAGCCCCGGCGGCTACTGCTGGAAACCCGCCGCCGGCGACCGCGTGCTGGTCCTCCACACCGGTCCGGATCAGGAATTGCCCTGCGTCGCCGGAGCCGTCCAGCCTAACCAACCCCTGCAACCCGGCGAAGTCCGGATCTCCGGCGGAGATTCCCAGATCTCCCTGGAACGTCAGGCCCTGCGCCTGGACGGCAACCTCTTGCTCAACGGCGTCCCCTTGGATCAGTACATCCAAGCCGTCGTAACCCGAATCCTGCAAGGAGAAGGTGAACCTTAGATGGAACGGAAACTCTCCGACGGCGACTACGTGCCCGACGGAAAAGGCGGCTTCACGCTGCTCTCCGGCGGTCAGGAAATCCTCGCCCGCGTCCTGTTCCGCCTCCAAACCCGGCGCGGCTCCCTGCCCTTCCTGCCCGAACTCGGCAGTTACCTCTACCAGATCCCCCACGAGAAACCTTCCGACCGACAGGCCCTCTGCTGCCAGTACGTCGCCCAAGCCCTCCAGCCCGAACCCGACCTGCACCTCCAAAACGTCGAATGGCGCGACTCCGGCGACTCCGGCCAGCTCACCGTCCGCCTCAGCTGGAAGGGCCAGCCCCTTACCGCTTCCCTCACCCTTTGAGAGAAAGGAACCCTCCCTATGAAAACCGTTGAGGAAATCTATCAGGAGATGCTCGCCAGCTTCGCCCGCCGCACCGGAATGCAGCCCGCCGAAGGCTGCGACCTCTCCGCCCGTATGTACGCCCTCGCCGCGCAGGTCTACGCCCTCCACGTCCAAGCCGATTGGGTCGCCCGGCAAGCCTTCCCCCAGACCGCCGACGGCGTCTACCTGGACCGCCACGCGCAGTTGAGAGGCTTGCAGCGGAAAACCGCCTCCGCCGCTCAAGGCGTTGTCCGCTTCTACTCCGAAGAACCTTGGGACCAGCCCCGCTCCATCCCCGCCGGAACCGTCTGCCTGACCGCCGGGCTGGTCCGCTTCGAAACAACCGAAGACGCAACCCTCCCGTCCGGCAGTACCTGGGTCGACGTCCCCGTCCGCGCCCTCCTGCCCGGCTCCATCGGCAACGTCCCCGCCAGTGCAATCCGGACTATGGCCGTCGCCCCTACCGGAATCTCTTCCTGCTCCAACCTCGCCCCCTGCTCCGGCGGCGCGGACGGCGAGGACGACTCAGCCCTCCGAGAACGCGTCCTGGACAGCTTCCGCCGCCTGCCCAACGGCGCCAACGCCGCCTTCTACCTGCAAAGCGCCCTCTCCTTCGACCGGATCGTCGCCGCCTCCGTCATCCCCAGACCCAGAGGCGCCGGTTCCGTCGACGTGGTCGTCTCCACCCAATCGGGTCTGGCCGACCAGGAACTCCTCGATCAGCTCCAGTCCTACTTCAACGCCAGACGCGAAATCGCCGTCGACGTCCGCGTGCGTACCCCGGAAGTTGTGCTGGTCGACGTGTCCGCCCGGGTGGAACCCGCCGACGGCTTCGACCGCGACGCCGTGCTGAACCGCGTCCGAAACGCCATCCGACACTGGTTCACCGGGAAACGCCTGGGCGAGAGCCTCCTCCGCGCCGCCTTCGGCGACTTGATCTACCGCTGTGAGGGCGTCCGAAATTACACCCTCACCTTCCCCGCCGCCGACCTGATCGTCTCCCCCGATCAGCTGCCCGTCCTGAACAACTTACAGGTGGTGGCTATGTCATGAGCTACACCCGCTACCTGCAAGACCTGCTCCGCCCCCTGGGCGTCTACCAGATGAACGCCCCCTTCTTCGCCGGAGAACTCCACGCCCAAGGCGCAGCCCTCGACCTCGCCGAACACGCCCTCGAAGAAGTCCACCGTGAGTCCGTCCTCGATACCGCTTCCGATTGGGGCCTGGAACGTTTCGCCAGCCTCTTCGCCCGCAGGCCCGCCGCACAAGACGCCCAGTCTATGGCCAACGCCTTAGCCGCCCTGCTCCGGATCAGCGGCGACAGCTTCACCCCGGACGCCATCCAAGACACTATCACCGGCTGCGGCATCCCCGCTCACGTCGAAGAAACCGGCGTAGGGCAAGTCACCGTCTCCTTTCCCGGCGTCCCCGGCGTCCCGGAAGGCTTCGACCAGATGAAACGCCTCATCGAAGACATCCTCCCCGTACACCTCGACATCCGCTACGCGTTCTGGTATCTGTCCTGGTCTGGACTCGAACAAAAGTTCCCCGACTGGCGCGCCCTCGAAACCAACGCCTCCGATTGGAACGCCCTGGAAACCTCCACCGCATGACTTCCGCGCAAAAAAATCCGCCCGGCTCCCGCCGGGCGGACGCGTTTGCGATCAATTACCCTACGTGGACCGGAATCCGATTGTCCCCGTACTGCACGTAGTCGACCTGACTCAAATCCAAGGGTTCCTCAAAAACCGCGTAGTTCTCGAACTCCCCGATGGGTTCCCCCGTGAGAGGCAGCTCGACCGGACGGTTCCGCAAATACTCCCGCATCACGTCGTAGTCCTGCGCCTCGGAGTAGAACTCCGAACCGTCCTTCAACACAACCCGAACGTCCCCGAAAACAGGTCCTACGCTGTCATTGACCGGCAACGTGCAGTCCACACAGTAGCTCAGGCTCAGCGGCGACAGAGACAGCGACCGGATCGTGTTGGTGTAACCCAACAGCTCGTCATGCCAGGTCAGCCCCTCCGCCTCCAACGCCGCCAGCTGACACTGGAAGTTCAAGCCAATGTCAAAGGAAAAGTCTCCCGTGAAAATGGGCTCGTAGCTCTTGTCCTCGTCCTGCGTCCACAGACCGTGGATGAACAGCCGCTTCGATACGCCGTCGTTGAGCGCGATCCCCTCCTCGCTGAGGTTGGTGAACTTCAATACGAAATCCTTCACGTTGTCGTCAGGCTCGCTGTCCGGCAGAGCGCGGAACAATAAATCGTAGCCAAAACTGTCCTTCGGATAGACCCCCTCAGCCGGTTCCAGCTCCAGACGATCCCCCGCCTCAGGCCCGAACAGCTGGTAGCAAACGCCGTCCCGCTCCCAGTCCAGCTCCGGCAGAGCCTCCACCGCGCGGCGGACCAACCGCTGTTCCTCCGCGCGCTCCAGATCGCCCGGCGGATCATCGGAACCGGGTATGTCCAGCGCGTCGTCCTCCAAGGGCAGCGTCCGGCTGATCTGACGCAGCCGGTTCTTCGCTTTGTTCCGCGCCACCGCGCCTAACCACGCCTTGACCTGCCCCAGCCGCAGAACTTCCGGCCGTCCCCAGGCCGCTAAAAATACATCCGAAACAACCTCTTCCCCGTCCTCAATGGACATCGCGTTTCGCAGAATGTTCCACACCACCGCCGAAACGTAGGGGAAATATCGCTCCATCAACGCCTCCAGCCCTGCCGGATCGCCTGCCCGTATCTTGTCGATTATCGCTTCTTCCCGCATAAGGAACACCTCTGGAATAGTCTCGAAAGCCGCTTTCAACTATCATATCACAAGCAAATCCCATTCGGTTTCACCCGCCCCCCCAAAAAAACCGCCCGGCAAAAGCCGGGCGGTTTCGTGATTTTTCCTGAAACGCTGCGTTACAGCACCTGGATCTCTCTGTAATACCGCTCCGCGCCGGGGTGCAACGGCAGCTCCGCGATGTCCTTGACCGCTTCCTCCGGCGTCAGACCCTTCAGATTGCCCTGCGCTTCCCCTAACGCCTCGATGTTCTCCCAGAACGTCCGGGTCAGATCATACACCGTCTGCTCGTCCAAGTCCCCACGGCAGAACATCACCATCTTGATCGCCGACGTCTGGACGTCCTCGTCCTGGTTCGGGTAGGTCCCCGCGGGAATCGTGAACGGCGCGTACCACGGGTACTGCGCCTGCAACGCGGCAATAATATCGTCGCCGATGTCAACCAGCTTGCAGCCCGCCGATAACGCTTGCGTCACCGCCGCCGCAGGGGCCCCGGACATGATCCACGCGCCGTCTATCGTGCCGTTGGACAGCATATCCGCCGCCCCGTCAAACGCGATATACTCCGCCCGGATGTCGTCCGGGTAGTTCAGACCCGCCGCCTTGAAGTGATTGCTGCACTCGCCCTCCACGCTCGAACCCGCCGTCGCAACCGCAAAGTGTTTCCCCTTCACGTCCGCCAGCTCCGTGATCCCGGACTTCTCCGTAACAACCACCTGGTTCGGGTTGAAGTACAAGCCCGCAATCACCTTCAGGTCCTCGTAGGCGTAGCCCTCAAAACTGTCCGTGCCGTTCAGACACTGGTAGCAGTTGGAGCTGATCGCAATCGACACCTGCGCCTCTCCCTCCGAAACCTGGTTCAGATTGTCGATGCCGCCGTTCGACGCCTGGCTGGACGCGCTGACGTAATCAATCTCCGTGTCCCACAGGTTCGTGATGGCCGCGCCGACCGCGTACAACGCGCCCGTCGCCCCCGCCGTGGGAAAGTTGATCGTCACAGGTCCATGCCCCGCGCCGCTCGGGGAACCCGAGGTCGCGCCGCCGTTCCCACCGGAAGCGGAACCGCCGCCGCCTTTGTTGCCGTTTCCGCAGCCGGTCAGGACGCCCAGAAGTAGCGCGGCGGCTAACGCCAGAGAAAGTGCTTTTTTCATTTGAATCGAACTCCTTTTCTTGCAAACGGGATGTGTTAGGTCAAACGTCTCCGGTCCGAGCCGAAGGCGCAGAACTACGGGTGAACCATTGGAACAAAACCACCGCCGCCAGGACCGCGAACCCTATCGCGTCCGTCAAATGGCCCGGGTAGAGCATCAGCGGGGCGACCGCAATCAGGACCAAACGTTCCGGCCAGCTGGTCTTCCGCAGGAACCAGCCCTCCAAACCGCCCGTCAGGGCGATTGTGCCAATGCTCGCCGTGAAAAAAGCCCACAGGCTCCCAGCCAGAGCCGTTTCCGGCTCCGCCCCAATCAATAAGACCGGGTTGCCCAGGAAAAAGAACGGGATCAGAAACCCAATCAGCCCTAATCGTACCGATAACAGCCCCGTCTTCATCTGATCCGAACCCGCAATCCCCGCCGCGACGTAACTGCTCATCGCCACCGGCGGCGTGATGTTGGACAGACAGGCGTAGATCAGACAGAACATATGCGCGCATAAATCCGCTACGCCGACTTTAATCAAAACCGGCACCGCTACCGCCTGCACGATGACGTAAGCCGCTACCCCAGGTACCCCCATGCCTAATATCGTCGACAGCACCATCACCAACAGTCCCGTCAGGTAGATGTTCGCGTCGTCCACAATGGATAAAATCAGGTAGCCCATGTTCAGCCCCAGGCTGGTCAGCGTGACCGTGCCGATGATGACTCCGATAATCACACAGCACACGCCAACCGATACCGCGCCCTTCGCGCCCTCTACCGTAGCCGCTACGATCTTGTCCCAGGTCATGCGGGTGTCCTTGCGCAGCCAACTGGCCCCTATCGTGGCGAAAATGGCAAACAACGCCGCGTAAAGCGGCGTGTAGCCGCCGAACATCAGCCCAATCAGCACCACCAGCGGCAGCACTAAATGCCCCTGTTCCCGCAGGACCTTCAGCGCGTCCGGGATGTTCTCCTTGGACAGCCCGGATAACCCTAACCGCTTCGCCTCGAAGTGGACCGCGAAAAGCAACCCTAAATAGTACAGGAACGCCGGCACGATAGCCGCCAGCATCACATAGGTGTAACTCAGGTTCAGGAACTCCGCCATCACAAACCCTACCGCCCCCATGATCGGCGGGCAAAATTGCCCGCCGGTGGAAGCGACCGCTTCCACCGCCGCGGCGAACTCCTTCTTGTAACCGGTGCGCTTCATCAGCGGGATCGTGATCGTCCCCGTCGTCGCCACGTTGGCAATCGCAGAACCGTTTATCATGCCCATCAGCGCGGAAGCTAAAACCGCAACTTTCGCAGGTCCGCCAGGCGTGCGGCCAACCAGCGTCAGCGAGAAGTCGTTGATGAATTTCGAAAACCCGCTGTACTTCAGGAACGCCCCGAACACCACAAACAGGAAAATATACGTGGCCGAAACACCAATCCCTGTGCCCAGCACCCCTTGGGTGCCCCAGAATTGCGTGGACAGCACCCGTTTCAGCGTGAACCCGTTGTGGCCTAACCGTCCGGGCAGGTACTGCCCGAACCAGTTGTACGCCAGAAATACAGCCGCCAGAATCGCCAGGTTCCCGGAAGCCCGCCGGGCGGCTTCGAAAACTACCAGCAGCGCAATCCCCGCAACCACCAGCTCCAAATCCGAGACCCGCCCGCCGCTCTGCGCGACCCGCGGGTAGTTCCAGATCAAGTACCCGAACGTCCCAAGCCCCAGCGCAATCAGCACCACATCCCACACCGGCGGCGCAGTCCGCACCCGGCGTTCCTTCTGGTACGTGGGGTAGAGCAGAAACGTGAAGGTCAGCAGGAACATACAGTGTATCGCCCGCAGATTGACCGCGCTGATGACTCCCACCGTGGTATAGTACAGCTGAAACACCGTCCAAATGCACAGCAGTACCGCAATCGCTTTCTCCAGCGGACCGGTGTAGGTGCGCGTGCGGGACTCCGCGTCCTTCTCTTCCAGCAATTGCTGCGCTTTTCGTTCCAGCTCCTCCCGGTCTTGCCCGGAGCGCGGCTGTTCCATATGGGAGCCCCCCTTTTCGCTTTACCGCGTAAACGCGTTGAAGTAGAACGTCCTCTATTGTAGCACAAAACTCCGTCCTGTCAACCCCTGACCAACGGGTTTCTAATTCCACCGCCTGCGCATAGAATAGCCCGGAGGTGAACACGTATGGATCTGCGCAATCAAACGATCTCTGTAGGCGAGCTGCTGGACAATCCCAAATCCAAAGCGGTGTTTCAACGCCGCTTCGGGAAGCTCATGCAACACCCAATGGTCCGCGCCGCCCGCAGCCTGACCTTGCAGCAGCTGGCCGAAATGGCCGCCGTCTACCTGCCCCAGAAAACCATCCAGGACACGCTCCGGGAGCTTCAGCAGTTGTGAGCCGGGCGGAACCCAGTGGGAACATTTTTTTGAGGATTTTTTTGTATTCTCCCCCCAAAGGGGGGAGAATACAGCTTCTATGAGACAGAACCTCTTTGGTATCCTCCCCCAAAAAGAGGGAGAATACGCTCCCGTGAGACCGGCGTGTTTTCTTTTGCTTAGCGTCTTGCCAGAACGGAACTTTTAGGATAGAATAGAACCAAATCAATCGCAGGAGGGAACCTCTATGAAAGTGGAGTACCGGCAAGGGAAGGGCGTCCCCTTCTACGCCTGCCTGGACCCCGCCTGGTCCGGCGCGGCACACGGGTTCTCGACCCGCTTGGGGGGCGTGTCGCCCCCGCCTTGGGAGAGCCTGAACCTGGGCGCAAACCGAGGCGATCAACCGGAACGCGTCGCGGAAAATTTCCGCCGCTTCTGCGCCGCCACAGGAACCAATCCCAACGCGTTGGTCAAAAATCACCAGATCCACAGCGATACCATCCGCCCCGTCACCCTAAAGGACGTCCTGCCCAGTCCGGAAACACCCGGTTCGTTCGAAGCGGACGGGTTGATGACGGACCAGCCCGGCGTCTGCCTGACCATCTTCTCCGGGGACTGCATCCCGGTGCTGCTCTACGACCCGGTCCGGCGGTGCGCCGCCGCCGCCCACGCCGGTTGGCGCGGGACCGCGCAAGGCATCGCTGCACGCGCCGTCGAGGCCATGACGCACGCCTACGCCTGCCAGCCTCAAAACATCCTGGCCGCCATCGGACCGGGGATCGGCCCGTGCTGCTTCGAGACCCACGCCGACGTCCCGGACGGCTTGCGGGCCGGTCTCGGCCCGGACGCCAGCGACTTCATCCGCCCGCTGCCCAAAATCGGGAAGTTCTCCGTGGACCTGAAACGCGCCAACGCCCGTTGGCTGGAACGGGCCGGTCTGACCGCAGACCATATCGCGATCTGTCCCGCCTGCACCGCCTGCGGCCTGGACCGCTTCTGGTCCCACCGCGTCCAAGGCGGCGCAAGAGGCAGTATGGCCGCTGTGATACAGATTCTGGAAGGACCCTGACTATGAAACGATACCGCTTGCTCCCCCTTACCCTCGCGCTGGCCCTGCTCCTGACCGCCTGCGGTCCCAACCGCCTGCCCGCGGACCAGAACGGCTCCGACTCCGCGCCCGGCTCCGCCGGGAGCGCCTCGGAACCGCCTCCGACCCCCGTCGACACCCCCTTCGCGTTGGCCGCCTACCCCGCCTACCGCTTCCACCCCGTCCTCACCGAGAACCGCGCCAACCTTACCTTAGCCCCGCTGCTCTACGAACCGCTGTTCCATGTGGACGGCTCCTTCCAAGCAGTCCCCGCCCTCTGCCAGAGCTACACCGTCAGCGAGGACAAGCTGACCTGGACGTTCACACTCCAAAATAACGTCTCCTTCTCCGACGGCGCCCCCCTGACCGGTCCGGCGGTCGCCGACGCTTTGAACACCGCCCGCGCCCCCGGCGCACGTTACGCCCAGCGCTTGGCGTCGGTAGCCTCCATCACTGGGGCTGAACAGACCGTGACCGTCGTTCTCAACCAGCCCCACGGAGATTTGCCCCTGTTGCTGGACATCCCCATCGCGTTGGGCGCACAGGACCGCCCCGCGGGAACCGGACCGTACATTTTGACGGAAACCGAGGGCATCTTGTTCTTGAGCGCACGGCCCGACTGGTGGCAATCGAAACGCCTGCCCGCCCAAAAAATCCCTCTGACCGCCGCGGCAAAGAGCGACGACCTCATCAGCGCCTTCGCCGCCGGGAACATCGGCCTGGTGGACGTGGACCTGATGGGCACCAACGCCCTGGGCTACTCCGGGAGCTACGAGTCCTGGGACTACGCCACAACCGACTTGCTGTACCTGGGCTTCAACGCCCGGAAAGGCCCGTGCCGCAACGCCGAAACACGGAAAGCCTTGGCGTCCGGCGTGGACCGGACCGCCATCACCCAGATCGACTACGCCAGCCACGCCACCGCCGCGTCCCTGCCCTGCCACCCCAAAAGCCCCCTGTACCACGAGACCCTCGCCGCCGGGCTGGGGTACGAACCAGAACGCCTGGCCGACGCCCTGACCGAACAGCGTCTGACCGGACGGAAACTGGTCCTCCTGGTCAACAGCGAAAATTCCTCCAAGCTGGCCGCCGCCCGGCGGATCGCCTACCAGCTGGAAGCCGCCGGACTGGAAGTCCAACTGAACCACTTGGATTTCGAACATTATCAGACGGCGTTAGCCGCCGGGGACTTCGACCTGTACCTGGGCGAGACGGTCCTCACCGCCGACTTCGACCTGACCGCCCTGCTCTCCCCCACAGGGACCTTGAACTACGGCGGCTGGCTGTCCGAGGAGATCCCCGGACTCCTGGACGCCATGCGCCAGAGCGGTCCCGCGGAACGCCCCGCCGCTGCACAAGCCTTGTACGCCCTCCTCCTGGAGGAGGTCCCTATCGTACCAGTCTGCTTCAAAAACGGCTCCGTCCTCACCCAGTGGGGCCGCCTGTCCGGCTTGAACCCCGTGCGGAACAACGTCTTCTACCAGCTGGAACATTGGACGATATCTTAAACAAGAAAAGGAGAACGATCCCATGCGTGTTTACCGCTGCTACTCGCAGAAAAAGGACGACCTGGAAGCAAAACGCTTGACCAGCGAACTGCTGGAACAGTTGGGCGTCACAGGCCGCCTGTCCGTGCGTATCCTGCACCGCTACGACGTGGAGGGCATCCGCCCGGAGGCGTTCGATCAGGCGAAAACGTCCGTTTTCTCAGAACCCCAAGTGGACCGCCTCTACGACGAAAACTACGTCCCCGGTCCGCCGGACGCCCTCGTGCTGGCCGTCGAAGCCTTGCCGGGCCAGTTCGACCAACGCGCCGATTCCGCCGCGCAGTGTATCCAGCTCATGACCGGCGGAGAACGCCCCTTGGTCGCTTACGCCAAAGTGTACGTCTTCGAGGGCGTCAGCCCAGACGACCTGCACAAAATCCGCGCCTACCTCATCAACCCCGTGGAGTGCCGGGAGGCGTCGCTGGACAAGCCCCGGACCTTGGTCCGGGAACACCCCGCGCCCGATCACGTGGCGTTCGTGAACGGGTTCGTCTCTATGGACGAACCCGCCCTGGCCGCTCTGCTGGACTCCCTGGGCCTGGCGATGGACCTGGACGACCTGAAATTCCTGCAAGCCTACTTCCGCGACGAGGAACACCGGAACCCGACCCTCACGGAAGTCCGCGTGGTCGACACCTACTGGTCCGATCACTGCCGCCATACCACCTTCTCTACCCACCTGGACAACATCGAAATCCAAGACTTCCTCGTGCAGTACGCCTACGAACGCTACCTGAACGCGCGGGAGGAGGTCTACGGCCCGGAAGAGGCCGCGAAGCGGCCTCAAACGCTGATGGACATCGCCACCATCGGCACGAAAGTCCTCAAAAAACGGGGCCTGCTCCCCGAACTGGACGAGAGCGAGGAAATCAACGCCTGTTCCATCCGCGTGCCCGCTCAGGTCGACGGCGAACAACAGGATTGGCTGCTCATGTTCAAGAACGAGACCCACAACCACCCGACGGAGATCGAACCCTTCGGCGGCGCGGCCACCTGCATCGGCGGCTGCATCCGCGACCCGCTGTCCGGACGCGTGTACGTCCATCAAGCCATGCGCGTCACCGGCGCGGGCGACCCCCGTACCCCCTTCGAACAGACCCTGGAAGGCAAACTACCTCAGCGGAAACTCTGCCAGACCGCCGCGGCAGGCTACTCCTCCTATGGCAACCAGATCGGCCTGGCAACCGGCCACGTGGCCGAGGTCTACCACGAGGGTTACGTCGCCAAACGCCTGGAATGCGGCGCGGTGGTCGGCGCGGCCCCCGCCGAGAACGTCCGCCGGGAACGTCCCGCCCCCGGCGACGTCATCCTGCTCCTGGGCGGCCGGACCGGCCGGGACGGCATCGGCGGCGCGACCGGTTCTTCGAAAAGCCACAACAAAAAGTCCCTCTCCACAATGGCCTCCGAGGTCCAGAAAGGCAACGCCCCAGAAGAGCGGAAGATCCAACGCCTGTTCCGGGACGGCGCGGTCACGCGCCTCATCAAACGCTGCAACGACTTCGGCGCAGGCGGCGTGTCCGTCGCCATCGGCGAGTTGGCCGACGGCCTGGAAATCGACCTGGACGCCGTGCGCAAAAAA
>CANDKT010000064.1 GCA_947385365.1 uncultured Bacillota bacterium
CAACAACAAATACCAAGACACTCTTTCCCTACACGACGCTCTTCCGATCTAGCACCAGCAGCAGAACAAAGCAGAACAACAACAAATAACGCAGCCATCGCCACAGGTCCGACAGGGCGCTTAAAGGGAGCAGCTGCGCGATACGCAGCGGCAGATGCGCTTCCAGCAGCGCGAAAAACCACTCGCCAGTGAAAATGACCGCGACAGACAGGTAAACGGTGAGCAAAAACAACGCCGACAGCAAAATACTGAACAGCATACGCCGGACCGGGTGGGTGTTGGTCACGCCGTGCAGATCGTCCATCGCGACCAGCAGCGTGCGCAATCCTGCGGAAGCGGAGATGATGATCGTCACCAGACTGGCCCACAGCAGCGTCGGAGATTGATTTTTCGCGGCATAGGCCAAGTATTCGCTCATGACGGCCAGCGCTCCGGCAGGGAGCAGCTGGTTCAGAGATTGGAGCATCTGCTCCAAGTCCAGCCGGAACAGGCCGATGAAGTAGTTGGCGCACATCAGAAGCGGAAACAGCGTCAGGATCAGGTAGTAGGACAGCGCGGCCGCGGAACGGGACACGCCCGTCCCCAAGTACAAGTCCGCCGCTTTCAAGAAGAAAGCGAGCGGTGATACGTTCCTTTTTTTCATAAGTCTCCTTCTTGGACCCCCTGGCCGTCAGCAGCCTCGAGAAACGCCTCAGACCCTAACGGAAAAAGCCGTCTGTCCGGACAGACGGCTTTCTCTTGGCTATGTTGTTCAGCCCAGCTTATTCAGCCGGATGGTCATGCCGCTTTTCTTATTCGCGGCGTTGTTCCTGTGCAGCAACCCTTTGGCAGCAGCGCGATCCACTGCCTTGACGGCTACTTTGTAAGCGGCATCGGCCTCGCTGCGGTTGCCTTCCGCCACCGCGGCTTCAAATTTTTTCAGTTCGGTTTTCAGCGCGGACTTCGCGGCCTTGTTCTGCGCGGCCTTGGAACGGGCGACCAGGACGCGCTTTTTGGCAGACTTAATATTCGGCAAACCAAACACCTCCTCCGATTTCATCATGAAGTTCAGGCGTGAATTACGCCCATGCAGGTATGTATTTTAGCATCGTTGCCCGAAAAAATCAACTACTTTTTTGAAATTTCCGGAGAAGTTTGGATAGATTCCCAAAGACTGCGGAAAATAGGGGCAAAAGCGGGACAAAAGCACAGGGAAGCCTGGGAAACTGGAGGGTTTTTATGAAGATCAGACGGACGGACTTAGCGCTGGAAGCGCGGGAGCTGTGGCAGGAGGACGCGGGAGAGACGACTCAACTGTCCGGTGTGCGGGCCAGGGACACGGAACGGGAAGGCGTACCGGTGACGTCGGTCGACATCCTGGACGAGGCAGGCGCGCGCGCTTTAGGCAAACCTGTGGGGCGTTACGTGACGCTGACGCTGGACGGTGTGGCCAGCCGGGAAGAGGACATCTTCGACCGCGCGGTCCGGGCGGTGGCCGGAGAACTGTCCGATCTGCTGACAGCTCTGCCTGCGGATGGGCTGGTGCTGGTGGCCGGGCTAGGCAACCGAGCTATCACCCCTGACGCGGTTGGACCAAAGGTTCACGAGCATATCCTAGTCACGCGTCACTTGGTGCGGCATATGCCGGAACAGTTCGGAACACTGCGTCCGGTCGCTTCCCTGGCCGCAGAGGTGCTGGCCAGTACCGGTGTGGAAAGCGGCGATTTAGTTCGGGCCGTGTGTGAGGCGATCTCCCCCGCCTGCGTCATCGCCGTGGACGCGTTAGCGTCCCGTTCTCTGGCGCGGCTGTGCCGCACGGTGCAGCTGTCCGATACCGGGATCACTCCCGGTTCCGGAGTGGGGAATCACCGGGTGGGCTTGAACCGGGAAACGTTAGGTATACCTGTCTTGGCTTTAGGCGTGCCTACTGTAGTGGACGGGGCTACGCTGGCCGCTGATCTTCTAGGCACAGACAGTCCGCCTGTCATGAGAGACGGCGGGGACCTTTTGGTCACGCCGAAAGACATCGACAGCCAAGTGGCCGATCTGTCCAAGATCATCGGCTACGGCATCAGCATGGCGCTCCAGCCCGGCATCACTGTGGCGGAACTGGACCTGCTGCTGTCCTGAGCCTATCGCGATCCCCCAATCGGTAGCGGCGGAACCCCCTTTTCGGTATGGGGAAAAACCGCTGTCTCCTTTCTTTTCCCGAAATTTTGTGGTAGAATATTTCTGGTGATTTTATGGGGTATCCCTACCAGTTTCGGATCTATCCGAACGCAACTCGGTGTGGGGACGGAAGGTCATTCCTGACCTTCCTAGTGTTTTTTATACGCAATATTGCGCAATTTTGCAAGCGACTCGCCGAAAGAACACTAAGATTCGACACGATTCGACAATTTTCGCGTTTCCCTTCTGTTATACTGTTGGAAAGCGTCTGATTTTGTCGGACGAGCTACCGATTCGCTTGGAACCGGGCGAACTTTCACGAAGGTGGGAAATTTATGGAGTATCCATACGAAACAGAAATAGGAGAACTGCTGCGCCAGCTGGGAATCGGCATAAATTACTGCGGACACGACCGCATGATTATCGCTGTCTCCATCGTATTGGATGGCAAACCGCTCCTGACCAACGCGATCAGGGATATTTACCGCGCTACCGCAGAGAAATCCGGGTGCCAATGGTCGGCAATCGAACGCAATTTCCGCACGATTACCCATCGAGCCTGGAAGACCAACCCTCAGAGATTGAGGGAACTGGCTGGGTATCCGATGAAGAAAGAACCTACCGTGACGGAGTTCATCGTCATCCTGACCAATTACATCCTGCGTACCCAGAAGAGAAACGACTCTAACCGCCTGCGGAGAACAGAAAACGGCAGCCACAATCAACAACAGGAATGACCTCGCTTATGGCGGAGAAGACGGCATAAAGAAACGAGAGCGGCTGTCCGCCCCCTTACGGGGCTTTCAGCCGCTTTCCGAATGGCGAAGCCAATACGCACACAGGACCAACGAAATAGATCGTTGGGGTTCGTATAAGCCCCTTGTGGTGGAGGCGGGGGGAGTTGAACCCCCGTCCGAAAACGGATTCATGGGAACCTCTCCGGGCGCAGGCGGTTATTGCGGGAGTCTCACTCTCCCCGTTCCCCTCTCAGCAGGCAAGCCGTCACGCCTGAAGATCGGGTAAGCTTCATGATACATGGCACGCGCAAAGCTTAACGTGCGCACGTTCACCACAAAACGACGTCTGTTCCCGGCTCGTGGTCCTTCCGGGGCAGACGGCGGCCTTTAATTAGGCCGCGTATGCGTAGGTTTCGTTGTTCTTTAATTTATAAAGAATGCCCGTTTTAAGGTGGTCAGGCGCCACCGCCCGCTATTCCCACTGCAGCGTCCCCGTCGAAACCGGTACGCCCCCTAATCGCCGCGGAGACCGTGCAGCGACGTTCTCCGCGCCCCGTCTTAAAGTCAAGGCGGGGCTTCCATTTTATTATAACACAAGTCGCGGGAAATTTGTGTTACGATTTGGTAACATTTTTGTCCCTGTTCCAATGTCCTTCGCATGACCCAAAAATAGAAAGGCCGGTCTCCCATAATGAGTGGCCTATGACCTCAAATTTGCTCAGTTCACTTCGACGACTCGTTCATCTTATTGACGATGGTTGCAGGTTTTATCGTCATCTCTACCCAAGCAGGAAGGAAACCGCTTTTTACCGCATTTCTTACAGACCGGATATTGGACCATGCCGAGCAATAAAATGGAACTTTTTCTCTTTCCAGTATGTTATGCGCCAATCTGCTTGTAAGTGCGGACGCAATCCCGCTTCTTCTATATTCTGGAAGTACATCCACTCCGATTTGCCACATCTTCTCGCAATCAGCAGAACAGGCTGCCAACCCGATTAACTTTTTGCCATCATAAGCTCCGACCCCGAGTACATCCAAATATTTCCTGTCCTTACATAAAGCATTGCTCCATTCCGGCAGGTACAGACCTTCAAAATCCCTCTGTTCCAGGATGCGCAGTTCATAATCGCAGGAAATAGCAGGAATGTTATAGATATCGGGAAGATAGTATTCCGCCATGAAGCATATTTTGTATCCATGCACCTCGAGTCTATCACTCAGCCAGTGCATATTGGGCGTTTCAAAGAGGTGGTAAAACTCATATCTGCCGACATATTCCGCTGCTATCTCTCTGATATCTTCTATAACGGATGCAACCACATTGGTTCCATACGAAACAAAATTTGCTGCAATCGGAGCTTTCAGGTATTTTCTTGCCTTTTTCCCCAGGCGGAATGGAACGATCACATTCTGACTTTTCATAAAGTCTTCCGCTTTACAGTTGATATCCTCCGCAGACTGTTCCATAGCAATCTGCAAGATCTCTTCGGTAATCATCAAATGGTTTCTCCTGTTCTGCTATTTGGAACGGGGTTTTGGTAGGGTGCGAAAAAACTTTGCTCAGAGCGTCTCGGGCGCGGGGTACTCGACGCCGAACGTATCCACAGAGACTTTTCTCATCCGCTGAGGCTGACGGGGTTTATCTCTCCAGTCCCGCTTGGCGGAAACGATACGGTCCGCGACTTCGATCCCCTCAACGACCTTGCCGAACGCCGCGTAGTCGCCGTCCAAACCGTGGACATCCTCCACCATAATGAAGAACTGGCTCCCGGCGGAATCGTAATCCTCCGCCCGGGCCATAGACAGCACGCCCCGGTCATGTTTCAGCTCATTTGGGAAGCCGTTGCTGGCGAACTCGCCCCGGATGGAATAACCTGGGCCGCCTACGCCGATACCTTGCGGGCAGCCGCCCTGAATCATGAAACCGGGGATCACCCGATGGAAGATCAGCCCGTCATAAAACCCCTTCTGGATCAGGCTGATAAAATTGTTCACACTGTTGGGCGCGGTCTCCGGGTACAGCTCCGCCTTGATGACGCCGCCGTCCTCCATTTCGATGGTCACGATTGGATAACTCATTGCGATCCATTCCTTTCCTTCATTTCCCGCCTCGTTGGGCGGCATTTTTTCGTTCCAGGTACTGGTTCAGGTAGGCCAGCATCTGCTGTGCGTTGGTCATATGGTTCTCCAGGCGTGCCAGGACCTGTCCGTTTCGGTCCAGAAGCGTCCAGCCGTCGCAGAGAGGACGCGTTTTAATCTGCTCCACCTGCGTGATCTGGAACTCCGTTTTCCGACCAAGGGCAGCGGTGTAGCGCAGCGTATCGCCGTCCACTTCCAGACGGCGGCGGCTGTAGGCCAAAAGCATCCACACGCAGAACAGCAGCAAAAACAGAAACACGGCCATACACAGCAGTCCCGTTGCAAGCTCCCGTCCTGCCAACCAAACCGCCGCCAACGTGAGTCCGCTGAAGAGCAGGCATCCCGCCGCGCCTAAAACCAAGAATACTTTGGATTCCCGCACGGTGAATCTCTGAGGCAGCTCCGGCTTTGAGGTTTCCGGTTCTTCCTCCTGCGCGGAAAGCCCCGCTCCGGTGATATCATAAAAGGGGACGTTTCGTTGGAGCAGCCAGCGGGTAAACAGGTTGGCGTTCTTCATGCTCCAAGCGAACTTGGCCAACGCCTGATTGTTCCGGTCGTAGAGGACGTTATGGCCGTTCGACGGGCCGACGATCACCCCGGCGATCTGACCGGCGGTGAAACGCTGGGTTTTTTGGAGTGAGCCGGACACAGTGACGGTCTCCCCTGACACTTCCAGCCCAGTCCCGACCTGGAATTGGACTGGAACAGGTTCCGTTTCCACGGGCGGCCAGTGGGAGAGGTAGTTATAAAGCGCGCCGCCGCCGTTGAGACTGGCCAATCTTTTAGGGTCGGAGTACCACGCGGGGTCGGTATATTTCAGCAGTCCTCCCATACCCGCTTTGCTAAAGACGAGTGCCAGCACGATGAAAACCACTACGATACCGAAGACCTGTCTCTGAAAAAGTGCTTCCCAGGCGGCGGATAGCGTGATCCAGACCATATCCCAGTCCAAGTCCTGCCCGCGCTGAGCCAGGCGCGTCAACGCCACGAGGAACAGCATCCCGAACACGGCCAGCGGTTGAGTCAAAACGCAGCTCAAACGCACAATATTCCGGGCGAAACGCGGCGCGCGCAAGCCTTGAAACAGCCGGTAGCCCCAACTGGACAGCCATCCCACCAGTACCCCGGCCAAAACGGTCAGCTTTCCAAAAGGGTCCCAATTGTCCATCATGGAGAACATCAGGCCGTACCAGAGCGCCGTTCCAATGGCCGCGCCCAGGAACGCGCCTGATATGCCGCGTAACACTCCGCTCTGTTCCGCTGATTTTTCCAGCTCAGGCAAACGTTCCATTTCGTTTCCTCCGCTCAGCGTCTCCGGTTTTTCATGACCCGGTCCATCTCGCGCTTCGCGTCCCGACGGGCCGCGGATTCCCGCTTGTCGTAGAGTTTCTTACCCTTTGCCAGCCCTAGTTCCAGTTTGACCCGCGGGCCTCGGAAGTACACCGTCAGCGGGATCAAAGAGTACCCGTCCTGTTTGATTCGTCCGAACAGCCGCATGATCTCCCGCTTGTGCATCAGCAATCGCCGCGGCCGACGCGGGTCCTTATTGAAAATGTTCCCCTTCTCATACGGGCTGATGTGCATTCCTAACACGGTCATCTGGCCGTCCTTAATCAGGCAAAAGGAATCCTTCAGATTCACATTGCCCATCCGAATGGATTTGACTTCCGTTCCAGCCAACTCGATTCCGGCCTCGAACCGCTCCTCGATAAAGTAGTCGTGATATGCTTTGCTGTTCTTGGCTATCTGCTTCACGGTTTCTGACATTTTGGTTCACTTCCTGTTTTGATGGTTTGGTCCAAATTTTTGCTCACGGTGAGGTCACGCGGACAAAACCCTACGGGCGAATCCGGACATAAATGTCCGTATCCTCCTGCCGGACCTGAATCTGGAAACGGTCGATTGCTTTAATCATCTTGGAGAGCTTGGAGAAGCCGTAGTTGCGCGGGTCGAAATCAGGCTGCATTTTGACCAGCAGACTGCCCAGCTTCCCCATCTGAACATAGCCGTCCTCTTCCGCCAAGGTCTCCAACGATTCCGCGATCAGCTCCACGATATCCGCTGGCACGCCGTCGGACGAACGGACGGATTCCTTCCGGTTCCGAGCCGCGGCGACTTCCCGTTCCTGTTGCGCGGCGCGTTGCGCGGCGGCGCGGATGACTTCGATATAGACGAACTTATCGCAGGCCACGATGAAGGGTTTCGGTGTTTTTTTCTCCCCCATGCCGTAGACCTTCATCCCGGCCTCCCGCAGGCGGATCGCCAAGCGGGTGAAGTCCGAGTCGCTGGACACCAGGACAAAACCGTCGCAGTTGCCGGAGTACAGGATATCCATAGCGTCGATAATCATAGCGGAGTCGGTGGAATTTTTTCCTGTGGTGTAGCCGTACTGCTGCACAGGCGTGACGGCGGTCTCCAGAAGGATCGATTTCCAGGAGTTCATATTCGGGGCGGTCCAATCGCCGTAGATCCGCTTGATCGTCGGGGTGCCGTAGACGGCCACTTCCGCCATGACGTCCTTCATCGCGGTACGGGACGCGTTGTCCGCGTCGATCAGGACAGCCAGGCGCAGATCTTTCTCGCTGTTCTCAGTCATACGTTCCCTCCTCCACCGGTTCCAGCTGCAACCGGGGCAGTGTGGCGTAGAGGTCGCCTTTCTCCTCCCATAGAAGCAGCAGGCAACCTTTCTTCACCGTCACCCGCGCGCGTTGCTCTGTGAACTGATTGCTTACGCCTACCGGGAAACTCCCCGTCATTGTGCAGTCGGTGAGCGGGTATTTCAGCCCTTCCAGGGTCACGCCCTCGGCGACCCCGCTGCTGCACAGCACGGACAGCGGGCCGCTCATGCCCTCCGGGAAGGTGACGCGTCCCCTACGCAGAGCGGTCGCTGCTGTTTTCTCCCCCGCCAGGTAGCCCACCGCGCCTTGCGTGGTGAGCCAGTCCAGGATTTGAAGGTTTCCCAGCGTGTGTTCCAGCCGTCCGCCTACGCCGCCCAGCAGGACGAAACGCCGGTATCCCCGTTCCAAACCCTTCCGCGCCGCAAAGAGCATATCGGTATCGTCTTTTTCGGCGGGCAGCTGGATCAGATTCGGGTGGTCGGGCCGGTAGCCTAGGGAATCGAAGTCGCCTACGACCAGATCCGGCGCGACGCCGTAGGCCAGCAGGGATTCATAACCCCGGTCGGCGGCGATGACGTAATCCCCCTGTAACGGGCAGGGGCACAGGGGAAGAGATAACGCCATCGCGCCTACCACATAACAGATCTTGTTTGCAAGCTGTCGCATGATCGAATCACTCCTGGGAAACGCCGGAGCAAAACTCCGGCAGTTTTCTCTTATCATACCAAAGCCGTCTGTTTTTTTCAAGGGAGAACGGAGGAATTACTTGAGAAATCAGCGTTTTGCTCCGATGCCCAGCGCGCGGAACGCTGGGCCGTAGGGCGCGTGACAAAGTCCTTTCTCCGTGATGATCCCGGTAATCAGCTCGCAGCCGGTCACATCGAAGGCCGGATTGTACACCTTGACGCCAGCGGGCGCCATACGTTCTTTGTACCACATCTCCGTGACCTCCTCCGGGGGACGTTCTTCGATCGGAATCTGTTCGCCGTTCTCCAGGGACGGGTCGATGGTGGAGCTTGGCGCGCAGACGTAGAAGGGGATGCCGTAGTGTTTCGCCAAGATGGCCACAGCGGACGTGCCGATCTTGTTGGCGGTATCGCCGTTGCGTGCGACCCGGTCACAGCCCACGAAAACAATGTCCACCCGCCCTTGGGCCATGACGCTGGACGCCATAGCGTCGCAGAGCAGGGTGACGTCCACCCCGGCGCTTTGCAGCTCAAAGGCGGTCAGCCGCGCGCCTTGGAGCAGCGGCCGGGTCTCGTCGCAGTACACCCGCAGGTCCGTCCAACCCCGCTCCAGAGCGACGTACACCGGCGCGGTAGCGGTGCCGTACTTCGCCGTGGCCAGCGTGCCGGCGTTGCAGTGGGTCAGGATACCGAACCCAGGACGGAGCAGTCCGAACCCGATCTCCCCGATGGCTCGGCTGATGGCCACATCCTCGTCCCGAATCGCTTGCGCTTCAACAAAAAGCCGTTCCTTGATCTCGTCCACAGACCGGTCCAGGTTCGCCAGGACCACGCGCTCCATCCGATCCAGCGCCCAGGTGAGGTTCACCGCTGTGGGCCGGGCCGTGGCCAGGTAGAGCTTCTGCTTTCGGAACTCCGCGCAGAACACCGCCTTATCTTTCGTCCGGATACGGGACGCGGTCAAAGCAATCGCGTACCCGGCGCACACGCCGATGGCAGGCGCGCCCCGGACCCGAAGCGACCAAATCGCTTCCCGAATCTCTTCCAGTCCGCTCAGACAGAGGACCCGGACCGTGTTGGGCAGCAGCGTCTGGTCCAGGATCTCCAAGCACGACCTGTCCTCCGACAGACGCACGGTGTCCAGCTGTAACGCATTCATAACAATCGTCAGCCTCCTTCTCTCCTGTTTCTTGTGCAAAATGGACACGCCGCGTGTTTTGCTCCGCTCCGGACCGCGGCGGGGGTCAGAAGCAATGAATCTTTCCGAAAAAAAGATCCTTTTTTATGCGGAAATGCAAAAATTTTCAATTGATCCGCGCCTTCCCCTTGCGAAAGCGCCGCGCCTGTGCTATACTCCAAACCTATAAGCGGGAACGTTTCCGGCCGCGTCCCCGCCTGCTTTCCCGCCCAGCGGCAAAATCGAACCAGACCGTTTCCATTTCGGAGGTAGCTATGTTATGTATTTAGAGGAATATCGTAAGGCCCGCCAGCAAGGACTGAAAGAAGTCAGGTTCTGGCAGTCCAAAGGCGTGTCGCCTTACCTGCCGGTCCTGGACGACATCTTAGCCGAGGAGACTACCTGCGGCGAAGTCGACCTGGGCCTGGTGGACGCGCCCCTGGAACTGATCGTAGGAACACGCTCCGCCGGACGCAGCCGCGCGCTGTCCCGCAAGTTCCGGCCCCTGATGGAGGAGGACTCGGAATTTGCCAGCAAGTGGATGGCTCTGTGCCGGGCCCATATGGAGGAGGGGATCAACGATCCCATCAAAGCCTACGAATATATGCACACCTTCTACGTCGTGGAAGGTCACAAACGCGTCAGCGTTCTGAACAGCTTCGGCGCGGTGAATATCCCCGCGCAAGTCACCCGTATCCTCCCCGCGCAGGACGGCTCCAAAGCCAGCCGCATCTACTACGAGTTCGTGGATTTCTCCCGGCTCTCCGGCGTCAATTACCTGTGGTTCAGCGGAACCGGCCGTTTCGCCCGGCTCCAGGCCGCCGTGGGCAAAGCCCCCGATGAGCCGTGGTCCAACGACGACCGCCAAACGTTCTACATCTTCTACGCCCGCTTCTCCGCCCTCTACGGCGACAAGAGCAGTCAGGACCTCGCCGGTCTGCTCACCAAAGCCGACGCCATGCTCCTTTTCCTGGACATATTCAGCTACGACGAGGCCAAAGACTACACCCCCGCTCAGCTGAAGTCCGCGTTCCTCCAACTCCGCAGCGCCTTCTCCGTCAAGCGGGACCTTCAGGACCTGAACCCCCTGAAGGCGCTCCTGGGCGGCAAGGCGTAGTCCAAAAAAGCGCCCGAGCCGCAGCTCAGACGCTTTCTTTTTTCGGCTCCGGCGGCGCGATGTCCTGGCGGTACACGCGCAGCAGAAACAGCGCGCACAGCGAGACGGAAAAGATCTCCGCAATGGGGAACGACCACCACACGGCGTCCAGTCCCCGGAACTGGTAGAGCAGAAACGCGGCGGGGAGCAATACCACCAGCTGCCGGACCACGGAGACGACTAAGCTGAGTACGCCGTGGCCCAACGCCTGGAACACGGACGAGCAGACGATGCAGAACCCGGCCAATAAGAAGCTGTACGAGATCGTCCGCAGAGCAGGTACGCCCACGTCGATCAATTCGCCCGCCGTCTGGCCCTCCTCCAAAAAGGCGGACAGCAGCACGTCCGGGACCAGCTGGAACACCGCAAAGCCCAACACCATGATACTCATGGCGCACAGGACGCTCAGCTTGATGGTCTGAACGATCCGGTCCGGCTTTCTGGCCCCGTAGTTATACGCGACAATGGGCACCATACCGTTGTTCAGGCCGAACACCGGCATGAATATGAAGGACTGGAGCTTGAAATACACGCCGAACACCGCGGTCGCCGCCGGTGTGGCGGCAATCAGGATCTGGTTCATGCCAAAGACCATGACCGAACCGATGGACTGCATGGCGATGGAGGGCAGACCGACGCTGTAAATACCGCAGATCGCGTTCCAGCTGGGCCGGAACCCGCGCAGGCGCAAGCGGACGTCAGGGTTATACTTCAGGTTGAACGCCAGCGACAGACAGGCCGCTAAAATCTGCCCAATCACCGTGGCCCATGCGGCTCCAGCCACGCCCATGCCCTCGTATCCGAATATGCCGAAGATAAGGATACGGTCCAGGATGATGTTGGTGACAGCGCCTACCGCCTGGGTAATCATAGTTAAAAAAGTCCGGCCCGTAGCCTGTAAAATACGGTCCAGCGTGATGCCGAGAAACATCCCGGCGCTCATGCCACAGCAAATCGTGAGGTAAGCGGTTCCGTCCTCCACAATGGGGACAATATCGGTCTGGATGGTGTAGAACAGCCGGGAACAGGTCAGGCCCAGCGCCGTGAACACCAGCCCGCTGAGCAGCCCTAACAGCAGCCCGTTGACCGCCGCCTGATCCGCCCGTTCCTGATCCTTCTGCCCCAAGCTCCGGGACAGGAGCGCGTTGATGCCTACGCCGGTGCCTACCGCGACCGCGATCATCAGGTTCTGCACTGGGAAGGCCAACGACACCGCGTTCAGCGCGTCCTGGCTGAGCTTCGCCACAAAAATGCTGTCCACTACGTTGTACAACGCCTGGACCAACATGGAGATCACCATCGGCGCCGCCATGTTCAGCAGCAGTTTGTTTACGGGCATGACCCCCATCTTGTTCTCGTTCGCCTGTTGTGTCATCTGAAATTCCTCCAAAAAACCGCAAAAGATCGACGCCTGTCCATTATAGTGGAATCAATTTTTTATGTCAATAGCGGTTTTTGGTCTTGCATTCTTCGGCAAAGACGTACTTCTCCAGCCGCCGGAACGCCTCTTGGATCCGGCTGAGCGGCAAGGCTAAGTTGACGCGCAGATGGCACGGCCCGTGGAACATCCGCCCGTCCTGGAGCGCCACGCCTACGTCCCAAGCCGCCCGCTCCACCTGTTCGATGGTCGTCCCGTGGGCCTCGCACCAGCCGGAGCAGTCCGCAAACAACATATACGTCCCCTCCGGCTTGGAGACCTCCACGCCGGGGAAACGCGCTCGGATGAAATCACAGGCCCAGTCCACATTTCCCGCAATCGTCTGGCACAGCTCGTCCACCCACTCGCAGCCCTCGGGGCAGTACGCCCCTAACAGCGCGTACATGGACAGCAGGTTCATCTCGTTGTAGTGGCTCAAAGAGGACTCCTTCTCCACCCGCTCCCGCAAGGTCTTGTTGTAGATCACGTGGTACGCCCCCACCAGACCTGCCAGGTTGAACGTCTTGGACGGCGCGTACAGCGCGACAGTACGGTCCCGGGCGTCCTCGCTGACCGATTGGGTCGGAACGTGCCGGAAACCGGGGCGGATGATATCAGACCAAATCTCGTCGGAGATCACCGTCACGTCGTGCTTCCGAAACAGTTCCATAGCCGTCTCGATCTCCCAACGTTCCCACACCCGGCCGCATGGGTTGTGCGGCGAACAGAACACCGCGGCGTGGATGCGATTTTGCGTGAGCTTTCGTTCCATGTCCGCGAAATCCATCCGCCAGATCCCCGCCCCGTCCTTCACCAGCGGGGAGTGTACGATATCGTAACCGTTATTGCCCAGCGCGTTGGTGAAGCCAATGTACGTGGGCGAATGGAGCAACACCTTGTCGCCTCTGGAACAGATCACGTTCAGCGCCGCGATCACCCCGCCCAATACCCCGTTTTCGTAGCCGATGCAATCCCGTGTCAGTTCTATCACCCCGTTGCGCGTCTCATGCCAGCGGATGATGGCGTCAAAATACTCCTCCCGAGGCAGGAAGTAACCGTAAACAGGGTGTTGGGTCCGATGAATGATGCTCTGCGCCACCGTGGGGACCGTGGGGAAATTCATGTCCGCTACCCACATGGGAATGACGTCAAATCCTTCCCGAGGCGCACCCGGCGTCCCCCGCCGCCCTACCTCCAACGCCATAGCATCCAGCCCACGGCGGTCCAACATGGATGTGAAATTGTACTTCATAAGCAGCCGCTCCTCTCCTGAGCCCCAGCTTTGACCCGGACTCGGTAGTTTATCTTCTTCATTATATCTGCCCGCTGCGCTTTGCGCAAGTGCCACGCCCAGTTCCTAAAAGCTGCATCCTCTTCCTAAGATGGGATACCAAAAGATTCGTTAAAAGCGGTATTCTCCCCCCGAAGAGGAAGAATACCTAAATATCCGCGAAAAGCAGTATTCTCCCCCCGAAGGGGGGAGAATACCCAAAAATCCGTTGAAAACGGAGGGATTCTTTATGCCGCACACGCCTATTCAAGTCGTTCTGTGGGACATCGACGGCACGCTCCTGGACTTCGCCCCGGCGGAGCGTATCGCCCTGGAAACTTGTTTTGACCGCTTCGGTCTTGGCCCGCTGTCCCCGGAACGCTTAGCGCGTTACTCCGCCGTCAACCGGACCTACTGGCGGCGTCTGGAACGGGGCGAGTTGACGAAACCGCAAGTCCTGCTGGGCCGCTTCGAGGAATTTTTTCGTCTGGAACGCCTGCCCTGTCCGGATCTGGACGCCTTCAACGCCGCCTACCAGCTCCTTCTCGGCGAGACCGTCGTGTTCCAGCCCGGCGCGCTGGAGACGGTTCAGATACTAAAAGCTCACGGTATCCGGCAGTTCGCCGCCACCAACGGCACCCGCGTCGCGCAGCGGCGGAAATTGGAACGTTCCGGTCTGCTCCAGCTGTTGGACGGCGTTTTCATTTCGGAGGAGATCGGCGCGGAAAAACCTGCTCCGGCGTTCTTCCGAGCCGCTCTCGCGCAGGCAGGCGACCCGCCGCGCCGTAACGTTTTCATGGTGGGCGATTCTTTGACCAGCGATATCCGCGGCGCGGTGGACGCTGGACTGGTCAGCTGCTGGTACAACCCTTCCGGAGAACCGCTCCCGCGTGAGCCGGTCCCGGACTATATTATCTCCCAACTGTCACAGGTCCTCGCCCTGACCGGCATTTAAGGGCAAGTTTTTAGGATTGCACCCCCTTCGGGGGTGCAGCCGGTGTCCAGGATGCAGAAAAGACCGCCGCGTATGCGGCGGTCTTCCACGGTCCGGGCGCGCCGGATTTAAGTACGCCCATCCTACCTACGGCCGCCGCCTCTGCGGTTGCCGCCTTTTTTCTCGATATACCGCAGCTCCGACAGTTTGCTGTCCGAGGACTGCATGAACTGCTTCAGCCTGTCCTCAAAGTCGGTTGGCTCCTTGGGCGCGGGGCGGACAAACCCTGTCGGTCTTGGTCCGCCGCCTCCCTGGTGGGATCGTCCCCCGCCCGCCGGACGCTGCTGCCGCTGCGGCGGCGGTGTGACCTGCTTGATCGACAGGTTGATCCGGTTCGACTGATCGATCCCGATGACCTTCACCCGGACCTCCTGGCCCTCTTTCAGGTGATCCGATACCTCGTTGACGTAGGTATAGGCGATCTCGGAGATATGCACCAGACCGGATCTCCCTCCCGGCAGCGCTACGAATGCGCCGAATTTTGTGATTCCCGTAACCTTTCCGTCCAAAATGGACCCAACACCAAACTCCATCACTGACTGACATATCCTCCTTGTAAATTTCCCTATCTCAAATCCGCAGCACGCGGGCCGCGTCCTGAACAGGTTCCTCTTCAGTTGGCCACGTCGATGTACAAGATTGCGTTCTTGTCCACGTAGCCTTTTTCCTGCGCCACGCGTTCCAAAACTTCAGGGTCGTCCTTATGCGCGATGGCGTCGTCCAAGCGATCGTTTTCGACCTGGCAGTCGGCGACCTGACCGGCCAGCAGATCGCGCTGTTGTTCGGTCTCCTGGATCTTGGCCCGGAGGTCCAGGATCGACATCGCCATGTAGGCCAGCAGAGCCAGCACGATGAGCTTGGTCAGAAACCCGGCTCGTTTGAAGCGCATATCCGGGACCCCCTTCCTTCTGTGCGCGGCGTTTTGCCGCGGTCTCCAGCTGTTTTGTCTTACTTCTTATTCTATACCATTTCCCCGCAGAAAGGAAGCTGTTTTTTAGAAGTTTTCTGATTTTTAGGAAAACTGCTATCAGGACCCCCAGCGGAAAGGTCAAAATCCCCAAAAGAAAGGCGGTCAGGTCAGCCAGCCGGTAGCCCAACCACAGGAAGAACCGGCTGAACAGCCAAAAATAAGCGCCTCCGCCCAGCACGCAGAAGACCGCGCCGTACAAGCGGACCTCTCCTCCCCAGGCCCGCTGGGACCATAGGAACAGCGCGCCCGTGGCCGTCAGCCAGAACAGGAGGTCCAACGCCGGGCTCAACACCGGCAGACGCACCCGTACCCGAAGCACACGGAACAGGTCGTAGAGCAGCCCCAGCGCGGCCCCCAGCAGCAGAGCCTGACACACCGCTTGGCCCTGCTGGACGACGCTGGCCATCACCCGCCGAAGAGCCGGCTGAGAAACCCGCTCCGATCCCGGTTCGGGTCCTCGTAGAGCAGCGCGTTCACGGTCCCCTCCAC
>CANDKT010000065.1 GCA_947385365.1 uncultured Bacillota bacterium
CCTGGAAGCTGTGCCGGACCAACTGGTAGGGTTCTTTCACGTCGACGTACTCCTGACGGAACAGTTCCAGGATACGTTCCGGTGGGATCTCCTTGCCGACCGCGTCGGTCTCCGCCTGAACGATGCGGCCAAATTCGGGGTGCATGGACTTGGGCAGGTCGAAGCCGAAGTTGTGTTCCATGATATAAGCCGCGCCGCCTTTGCCGGACTGGGAGTTGATGCGGATGATGGGTTCGTACTCCCGGCCCACATCGGCGGGGTCGATGGGCAGGTAGGGGATTTCCCAGTACTCGGTGCCGGAGGTTTTCATATACTGCACGCCCTTGTTGATGGCGTCCTGATGGCTCCCGGAGAAGGCCGTGAAGACCAGCTTGCCGACGTAAGGCTGACGGTCGCCGACGGGCATTTTGGTGCAGCGTTCATACATTTCCTTGATCTTGTTGATGTCGGAGAAGTCCAATTCCGGGTCCACGCCTTGGGTGTACATATTCATCGCCAGCGTGACCATATCGACGTTCCCGGTGCGTTCGCCGTTGCCGAAGAGGGTCGCTTCCACCCGGTCGGCTCCGGCCAGCAGCCCCATTTCGGTCGTAGCCACGCCGCAGCCCCGGTCGTTGTGGGGGTGGAGGGAGATGATCGCGCTGTCCCGGCCCGGCAGGGTGCGGATGAAGTACTCCAACATATCCGCGAACTGGTTCGGCATACAGTTTTCCACGGTGGTGGGCAGGTTGAGGATGACTTTCTTTTCCGGGGTGGCGTGGAGGTGTTCCAGCACGGCCTGGCAGATCTCCACGGCGTAATCCATCTCGGTGCCCATGAAGGACTCCGGGGAGTATTCAAAGCGCAGGTTCATACCCGCTTCAATCATAGGCTGGCTCATTTCGTAGATGAGGTCGGCGGCGTCGGTGGCGATTTTGGTGATGCCGTCGCAGTCCATGTGGAACACCACCTTGCGCTGGAGGGTAGAGGTAGAGTTGTAGAAGTGCAGGATGACGTTTTTTGCGCCCTGGATAGCCTCGAAGGTTTTTTTGATGAGGTGTTCCCGTGCCTGGACCAGCACTTGGATGGTGACGTCTTCCGGGATGTGGCCGCCTTCGATCAGCTCGCGGCAGATTTCGTACTCGGTCTCGGAGGCGGAGGGGAAACCGATCTCGATCTCCTTGACGCCGATGTCCACTAACGTATGGAAGTACTCCAGTTTTTCTTCCAGATTCATCGGGTCCACCAGGGCTTGGTTGCCGTCCCGCAGGTCCACGGAACACCAGGCAGGGGCTTTGGTGATGACCCGGTCGGGCCAGGTACGGCCTCGGATAGGCTGAGGCTGGAAGGGGATATATTTTTGGAATCCGGGTTTCATGATGGCGAGTCCTCCTTGAAAAAATTGTGCAGTCATTTTGTTTGCAGAGCTTTCAGCCGCCGGACGAGCCGGTCTCTGTTTTTGGCGGTCTTCATGAAGGCCGGCAGAGCGTCCGCCTGCGTTCTCAGGCCGAAGTAGTCCGGCGGTCGTTCCCGCAGCCCGGCACTGAGGTAGCCGATGAGGTAGGCTAAATGTTCCCGGTTCAGCGCCCAGACGAGTTTCCCGTCGAAGCCGGTCAGGAACCACAGGTCAAAGCCGAAGATCGGGTCGCGGCCTTTGCGGATGTCGGTATCAAAGGAATAACAGCAGCTCTGCTTGGTTTTTTCCACCCGTCCCGGCATGACGGAGCCGCAGTAGGGGCAGGCGACGCGAAGCATAGGAAATGTTTGCTGTTTCGGGTCCAGAATGGGGACGTTGTAGTAGCGGCCGCAGGAGCGGCACTGGTTTTGGATACGGTGGCGGAATCCAGTTGACTTTTTGGTTTCCATATGGCCGCAGCGGGTACACTGGAACCGGCCTGTTCCGCGCTCAGACGTGACGATGCCTAAGCCGCCGCAGCGGGGGCAGGTCACGCACAGGCCCGTTTGGAGCGCGGTGTAGACGCTGTAGGTCCCGTAGGGTTTGTCTTTGACTCGATGTTCCGGCATAACACCCTCCTTTTGGCGGGGACGCAAAAAGCCCCCGACTTTTTCAAGTCAGGGGCGTAACATACGCGGTACCACCCTGGTTCAGCCGCCGGTCGCCCGGACGGCCCTCACAGCCTCCAACAAGGCCACAGCCGGTAACGAGGCCAGACGGCCCGTCCTACTGACACGGTTCGGACGGGCGGCTCGGGGACCAGTCATACACAGCGGAGCCGCACGCCGGTTCACACCAACCACCGGTTCTCTGAGAGGGCGTACCGCTGTCTTTATTCCCTTCATCGCCTTTGCTTGCTGTAAATTGTACCGAACCCCAGGCAATTTGTCAAGAGAAATTTTTGTGTTCTCCCCGAAGGGGAGAACGCAGCTTTTATGGGACAGGCGCAGGAAAATGTTCCGAAGCACTGGAAATCGGCGGCGCGATGTGGTATAGTGTATCACGAAAGTGTGCCGGAGCGAGGTAGAACAAATGCAGCAAACGTCTCTTTTTTCCGCGCTGGACCAGAGAAGAGCGTTCCGTTCCATTTGCGACAGCATTGGATGTGAGAACAATACGCCGGCATGGCCGGATCGGTTCGGGGCAGCGATTCGTTCTTTCCTTGCTGCCAGCCATGCGGAGCCGATCAAAACGTTAAGTTTATTCTCCGGCGCGGGCGGGTTGGATATCGGGTTTTCCGACGTCGGGTTCGACATCGTGGGCGCGGTCGAAATCGAGAAGAAATTTTGTGAGACGCTCGAATGGAACACCGGGGAAGGGAAGCAATTCCAACATTCCAGGGTCCGGTGTATGGATATCCGGGACTTGACAGACGGAGCGTTCGGCGCGGTCGACTTTATGATAGGCGGTCCGCCTTGCCAGGCGTTCAGCGCGGCCGGGCGAAGAGCCAATGGCGTCCCCGGCACGACGGATGCCAGAGGCGTGCTGTTCCGGGAGTACGTCCGGCTCTTGAAGGAGCTGTCGCCGAAGGGCTTCCTCTTTGAGAACGTGTGCGGTCTGATCGGCGCGCAGAATGGCGCGGCTTGGCGGGAGATCCTGCAATCGTTTTCCGCGTTGGGGTACGAGCTGTTTTACCGGATCGTGGACGCGGCGGACTACGGCGTGCCACAGCACAGGGAACGTTTGATTATTGTCGGCTTGAAGGGAGGCCGGTTTCAGTTCCCGCGGCCTACCCACGGGCCGGATTCTCTGGACCAGAACCCGTTTTACAACGCGGAGACCGCTCTGGAAGGGATCGTCTCAGCGGAGCCGGACGAGTCGAATCGTTTAGGCGGGAGGTATGCCGGGTTACTTGAGGCGATCCCGCCGGGACTCAATTACAGCTTTTACACGGAGGAGATGGGACATCCGAACCCTATTTTCGCGTGGCGGTCCAAATTCTCCGACTTCCTGTACAAAGCGGACCCGAACGTTCCGGTCAGGACCATCAAGGCTTCCGGTGGCGCGTACACGGGTCCGCTGCACTGGGAGAACCGATTCTTCAACGTCGAAGAGTACAAGCGGCTGCAAACGTTCCCGGACGGCTACCGGATCAGCGGGAGCAAACAAACCGCGGTCAAGCAGATCGGCAATTCGGTGCCTCCGCAGCTGGCGCGTATGATGGCGATTGCCATTCGTGCGCAAGTGTTCGGGGACGTTTTCCCGTTCGAACTGCCGCTGCTTGAGGACAAGGAAGCACTGTCCTTCCGGAAACGCAAGCGGGAATTGACCGCGGTCTATCGGAAAAAAGCCGCGATGGCGATCAAAGCCTTGAAGCATGAGCCGGGCGCGCTGCCAAACTCCAGGACGTATTTTTGTTCTATGAACCGCACGTTCTGCTTTCAGGAAACGTCCCGGGAGGACGCGGCATACAAGGTAGAGGCGGTCTGGGAGAAGACGCTGACGGTCTCGGTCGCTCCGGCGAATGGGGAACCAGCAGAAGATACGACCGTCGTCACGGTACGGCCTCGGGACGACCGGTGGTCGTTAGGCGTGGAAGCCGTGAAATTGATCGTCCACGCGCCGGTCCATCCGGGGTTTACCGTGGCTTGGAAAGCCTTTGAGCGGGAGTTGACCGTCAACGCGCTCAAAGCGGACCTCGTTCAGCTGAACGGGTACTATCAGTACCCGCCGAAACTTCAGATGAGCGTTTCCATTCCGGCGGCCGAACCCTATGCGGGCGTGTTGGGTTCCGTCCTGTCGAACCGCGGCGTCCCGGAGATGAAAAGCAGCGCGTCGCTGGCGTTGGACTGGGGCGTCCCGGAGGAGGCGGTCATGGACGCCGCCGAATACCTGAAAACGTTGGGGTACGAGATACGGAACCACGCCACCAATCCGCAGATCGAGGAAGGTATGTGGCTCATCCCGTATGCGTTCCCGACGTTGACGCCTTTGAGCGTCCAGCTCGGGAAGAAGTTGAGATAAGGAGAGTCGTCATGCCGAACGAGAAGGAAAAACACCTGGACGTCTACGAGGACCGGTACGAATTACATCAGGACGGCGGAGTCACCGTCTACTACCAAGGGTTTCAGAACGAAGCCGCCCAGCGGAGATACGCGCAGATCAGCAGACGGTTGGAGGAGGGTTTCCTGGAAGAGACGATCCGGTCCATTTCCGGTCAGGATTTTTCCGGTTTATCGGAAGAAAATCAGGATTTGCTCCGGAATATGGTGGACGGGATCACCAGCGAAGTAGGCCGGGCGTTGGTGGGGCTCACCTGTTTACAGCTGGCGGTCAAAGCCATCGCGCCGGAGCAAAGTATCCGTCTCCACAAGGGCAGCACGGCACGGAATAAATTTTCCTGGGTGGACGGCATTTCCATGCGGTCCCTGGACCGGAATTACAACACTCCGTTTTTGCGGAAATACGGGCTGCTCAAAGTGAACCGGGACGGCGTGTTCATGACCCGGTCTCTGGCGGAGAACTACCCGTACTCAAGGCTGTACAAAGCCGAAATGCGCGGTCCGTTCAACCAATGGATTGCGATTGTGGACGCGATGGAAGATCAGACGATGCCTCCGGCATTGGGGCTGTGCTTCTTGCTGACCCTTCTCCGGAACCGCTCCGATCAGTTCCAGACGCGCGCGGACGAGGCTTGCAGGCTTGCGCAGACGTACCGGGGGGCGAGCTTCCCGGACGTGAAGGATCGGATCGTTCGGTTTTTCAACTCGACCGATTACTCCGCGCGCGCCTTTGAAGTCGCCATGCACGGGTTTTGCCAAGCGATGGAAGAGATGCGTTTACTCGGCGACGCGGAGGTGGTCCCGATGTCACAGATGCGCTCCGCCAATAAGAAGCACGGCAACGTCGGGGACATTGAACTGGTCGAAAACGGGAAGATCCTGGAATCCTGGGACGCCAAGTATGGGAAACCCTACCTGCGGGACGAGCTGGAGGAACTGCGCGACAAACTGCTCACGCACCCCGGGGTGAAGATCGCCGGGTTCGTCTGCGACGCGGCGGTGGATATGCGCAGAGACATCGCGGTCCGTAAGAAGGAACTGGAGATCGAAACGGACACGGAGATACATCTTTTCTCTTTTGAGGAGTGGATCGCGTTTGAGACGGAAGGACTCACGGCGGCGCAAAAGGATCGGCTTGGGTTTCAGTGGCTTGTGGCCGTCGTGGAGTCGTTCGCGCAGAAGAGACCGGACGCCGCGCCGATTGACGAACCCTGCGATGCGTGGATCAACGACCTGATCTCCGTTATGAGCTGAACCCGGCCTGTTCCGGCCTGGAACATGAGACGCGTGACCGTTCGGTCCGCGTCTCATTTTTCGCATGGACGGCGAGGGGGAAGCCTTACGGCTTCGGGAGATTTATCGAAAAACGATAAAAATATATTGACAATCGTTTGCAGGCGTGTTAGGATAGTCCCAGCCAAAAGGGGGAAGTATCCATGAAAGAAAAGACTGCGGTCCAGAGATTAGCCGGAGCCCTTCGACTGCTGGTATGGCTTGTGTTTATCGTAAACTTGCTGTGTCTGCCGCTGGCTCCAGGCTTTGTGGCCCTGTCGCTGAATGGCGGACGAGAGGCGATGCTCTACGAACTGAAAACGGAAATGATGGAGTATGCGGTGCATACTTTGGGCCATGTGTTGATGTTTTTTGCCACTTGCCTGTGGGCGATATGGCCGAATGCGCGCTACGCCGCGCTGACAATCTTTTTCTGGCTGTGCGGGACCTGCACCGCGTTGATTTTATGGCAAGCCAAAGAAACGCTGGACACGATTCTGGACGGCGACCCGTTCCGGCGGTCCAACGCCCGGTCGCTGAACCGTGCGGCGGTATGCTGCTGGGTGATCTCGGGCGCGGCGTTGACGCGGCTGATCGTCTGGCTGACCGCGGAGCGGAGCGTAGCCCCGCTGTTCACCTACAACGCGCTGGCTGTCCCCGCGTTTCTGATGGCAGGGCTTTTGTTTCAGGTCATGTCCGCCCTCTTCCGCCAGGCGGCGGAGCTGAAAGAGGATCAGGATCTGACCATTTAGGGGGTGGACTATGGCGATTCTGGTCAATCTGGACGTGATGATGGCGAAACGGAAGATGTCTTTAGGGGAGCTGGCCCAGAAGGTAGACATCACCGCGGCGAATCTGTCGATTTTGAAGAACAACAAAGCCCGTGCGGTGCGGTTCTCCACGCTGGCGGCGATCTGCGAAGCGTTGCACTGTCAACCGGGGGATATTCTGGAGTTCGTCCGCGATGGGGACGAGAAGGAGGCGACAGAATGAAGTGGCGGACGGTTTTGAGCAAACTGTTCTGGGGTTGCACGGCAGTGTTCAGCGTCGCGGTGTTAGGGTTTCTGACGCTGTGGATGTTCTCAGCCGTTCTCCTGATAGGGCTGTACAGATGAGACGGGAAACGAAAGTATTTCTCACGCTGCTGGCGTTGAGCGTAAGCGGATGGCTGTTTTTGTTTGGGATGTCGTATTTCGGAGGCTTAGTCGTTCAGCTCGGCGGCGTCAACAGTTTCTGTATGATGAAGACGCTGTCTTTGGGGAGCTTTCTGCTTCTGCTGATATGGGGCGTTCGGGTCATAGCGCGGCGTATCGGGAACGTTTGGGCGCGGACTGCGGCGTTGACGGCGGCGGTGCTGTTAGGGGGAGCCGTCTGGCTGATTCTGCTGTTTTTCGCGCTGTTTTTTGATGGGAACGCCTCTTATGTTCCACTGCACGCGCCGGATGGTTCCTGGACGGTGGTGGCGGAAGAGGAGAGCTGGCTTTTAGGGGGCTGGGGGCGGTTTTACCGGAAAGTGTGTCCGGGACTGCTCCAAGACACCGGCGTGACGTACCTGGCGGACGATGGGTTCCGGCCCTTTTCGGACGACGCGTTCCGTTTGGAGTGGGAAGCGGAGCGGTTAGTGATCTGGTATCAGGATGGCGCAGGAGGTTGGGCGCGGCGCGAGGTTCCCAAATAGAGATTGGAGGCGTGAAAATGAGCCAGTTTCTTTCCATTGTGACGTTTCTGGGCGTGCCTTTGATGGCTTTGACTGGGATAGGATGCTTGCTTTTCGGGCGGGGCGAGAATCGAAAACGGTTACTTTGGGCGGCGGCGGTACTGGTTTGGGCGCTGACGCTTTGGATTGGCGGCGATTTCGTACTGAAACAGTTCGGGCTGGCCTGGCGCAGCGGAACGGTTTGCGCGCTGTGCGTAGTTCTGCTGGCAGACGGCTTGATTGGGCTGTTTCTCACGCTGAGCTGTTTCCTTCCTATGGAACGTCCCGGAGTACCGTCCGGGCTGTGGTACGCCCTGAAAGGCGTGGCGGTTTTCTTCAGCGTTGCGATTCTTGTCGTAGTTTTATGGTTCGGACCGTTTGGGCTGATGTTCATTTTCGGCAACACGGAACGCGTGGTGGAGCTGCAGGGCGAGACGCTCCTGGAGGTAGACGACGGTTTCATGGACCCGCATTACAGCTACTACGTCTACCACGGACCTCTGGTCCGGGGGCGGGAGCTGGTAGGGGAAAGCTGGGGGGATTGAGCCGTTCCGATTCCATGTATTGAAAAACGGGCGGTTTTGTGCTATACTGGCGTCAGAACGGTAGGCAAAGGAGGTTTTACGCAATGGCTTCATTTCCGGAAGAGCAGCGTTACACCTACGCGGACCTGTTGGAATGGGACGACGCGGTCCGCTACGAGTTGTATGCAGGGCTGCCGGTCGCGTTGGCTTCCCCGTCGGGCATCCATCAAAGGATATCGGGGGAATTATACTTGCAGCTCGGGAACTACCTGAGGGGCAAAAAATGCAGGGCTTATTACGCGCCTCTTGACGTGCGTCTGTTTGAGGCGGATGGGGATCACCCGGAAGACGTGGAGACGGTGGTTCAGCCGGATTTGATGGTGGTCTGTGACCCGAGTAAAGTGGACCGGCGCGGAGTACACGGCGCGCCGGATCTGGTGATCGAGATCGTGTCCGATTCGTCCCGCCGCCTGGACCGTCTGACCAAACGGAACCTGTACCAGAGAGCGGGCGTGCGGGAGTACTGGATCGTGGACCCGGAAGCCTGCGTGGTGTCCGTCTACACGCTGAGCGATGGCGTGTACCGTACCGCTTCCGCCTACGGCGCGGATGCTTCGATTCGGGTTGGTATCCTGGACGATTGTACGATTGATTTGTCTCTGGTTTTCCCGGAGACGTGAAACAGAGCGGGGGCGATTGCTCCCGCTCTGTTTTTCTCAGCCCCGCGCCGGGGAGGCGTGGGGGATATTTGGATTACTGTTTGCTCTTGATGTACTCGTCGATGGATTTCGCGGCGTGCTTACCCGCGCCCATAGCGAGGATGACGGTAGCCGCGCCGGTCGCGGCGTCGCCGCCTGCGAAGATGGCCGGGCAGGAGGTGCAGCCCGCTTCGTCGGCCTGGACGCAGCCCTTCCGGGTCTTTTCCAGACCAGGGGTGCCGTCGTAGCTCATGGGGTTGGGCTGGGTGCCGAGAGCCATGATGACCGCGTCGACTTCCATTTTGAACTCGCTGCCCTCAATGACCACGGGGCGGCGGCGGCCGGAGGCGTCCGGTTCACCCAGCTCCATACGCACGCAGGTGATGGACTGGACGTGATTTTTCTCGTCGCCCTCGATGGAGACGGGGTTGGTGAGCAGGTCGAAGATGATGCCCTCTTCTTTGGCGTGGTGGACTTCCTCGGCGCGGGCGGGGAGTTCGGCCTCGGAGCGGCGGTAGACGATGTGGACTTCCGCGCCCAAACGTTTAGCGCAGCGGGCGGCGTCCATCGCCACGTTGCCGCCGCCGACGACGGCGACTTTCTTATTGCGGAGGATGGGGGTAGGGGCGTCGTCCTTGTAAGCCTTCATCAGGTTGATGCGGGTGAGGTACTCGTTAGCGGAGTAGACGCCGACCAAGGATTCGCCGGGGATTTTCATGAACATCGGCAGGCCCGCGCCGGAGCCGATGAACACGGCCTCGTAGCCCTGTTCGAACAGTTCGGTGATGGTGAGGACCTTTCCGATGACCATGTTCAGTTCGATGTCCACGCCCATTTTTTCCAGGTTGGCGACTTCGCGTTTGACGATGGCCTTAGGCAGACGGAACTCGGGGATGCCGTAGCTCAGCACGCCGCCGGGGGTATGGAACGCTTCGAAGACAGAGACGGAGTAACCCATACGGGCCAGTTCCCCGGCGCAGGTCAGGCCGGCGGGGCCGGAACCGATGACGGCCACTTTGTGGCCGTTTTTGGGGGCGGTGGCCACGTTGGAGATGCCGTTTTCGGCGGCCCAGTCGGCGACGAAGCGTTCGATGCGGCCGATGGAGACCGGCTCGCCTTTGACGCCGCGGACGCACTTGCCTTCGCATTGGTTCTCCTGGGGGCAGACGCGGCCGGAGATGGCGGGCAGAGCGTTGGCGTCGGACAGCAGCTGGTAAGCGGCGGCCAAGTCGCCTTCGGCGACTTTGGCGACGAACTCAGGGATGGGGATACCCACGGGGCAGCCGCTGACGCAGGGTTTATTCTTGCAGCTCAAGCACCGCTGGGCTTCGTTCTGGGCCTGTTCCAGGGTGTAACCCAGGGCCACTTCTTGGAAATTGGCGTTGCGCACGTTGGGTTCCTGTTCGGGCATAGGCGTTTTGTTCATCTGCATATTAGCCATTCATGGCACCTCCTCCCAGGCGGCAGAGATGTTTCTCTTTCGCCTTGGCTTCAAAATCGCGGTAGGTTGCGTTCCGGGCGATGACCTCGTCGAAGTCCACCTTATGGCCGTCGAAATCGGGGCCGTCCACGCAGGCGAACTTCACCTCGCCGTCCACAGTGAGGCGGCAGCAGCCGCACATACCGGTTCCGTCGATCATGATGGGGTTCATGCTGACGGTGGTGGGGATGTTGTACTTTTCGGTGAGCTTGCAGGCGAACTTCATCATGAGCAGGGGGCCGATGGCGAAGACGTGGTCGAATTTCACGCCGCTCTGGATCAGCTCTTCCAGTTTTCCGGTGACGAAGCCGTGGTAGCCGTAGGTACCGTCGTCGGTGCAGATATGCAGGTCGGTGCAGGCCTGACCCATTTCCTCTTCCAGGATGACGATGTCCTTGGTTTTGAAGCCGCCGATCAAGTCGACTTGGTTTCCGGCCTGATGGAGGGCGCGGGCCACGGGCAGGGCGATGGCGCAGCCCAGGCCGCCGCCCAGGACGGCGACCCGGCCCAGGTCTTCCACTTCGGTGGGCAGGCCCAAGGGGCCGACGAAGTCGTGCAGGCAATCGCCTTCGTTCAGCTCGTCCAGGGCCAAGGTCGTGCCGCCGATCTTCTGGTAGATGACGGTAATCAGCCCATCGACCGCGCTGGAGATGGTCAAGGGGATGCGTTCTCCCTCTTCATCGACGCGCAGGATGATGAACTGACCTGCTTTGGCCTTAGCGGCCACCAGGGGCGCGTACACCGAGATCTGTCCGATCTCAGGTGTGAGCGTCTTTTTTTTGACGATCTCGTATTTTTTCACTACTGATCCTCCTCTTGAAATTGTTCTGCCGTTCTGAGGCAGGTCCCTTCCTATCTGAAACGCGGCAAAGCCGTTCAGATCACAATCACTGCCAGGGGCGGCGGGCGGAACCGCCGTAACGTCGGTTCTGTTTCCGCCGGACCAGCCGTCTGGCCAGCAGGACGGCGGCGGTCACGGCCAGCGCGAGTGCCGCGGACGCGGCCAACGTGAGCCAGTTCGGGTTGCGGACCAGCTGGACGGGGTTCCAGCTGGCGCTGACCGCTTTCCGGCCGTCGGGGGCGGCGTAGCGTTGGGGCAGGCCGTGGGCGCCGAAACTCTGGAGGTAAGCGGCCAGCGCGTACCACTCTTTGATTTCGGAGCCGAAGCTGTCGTAGAGTATGCAGTCGTTGAAATCGGTCACTGGGGAGCCGTCGGCTTGTTTGGGTTCCAGGGACAGCAGGCCCAGGGACTTACTTTTCACGGAGCCCAGCATTTGGGCGGAGTACATCCCGGTCACGACGCGGTAGAGTTTATCATCTTCCAGCGCGCCGGGCAGTTGATTGGACGCGGGGTCCATCGCGGCCAGGGTGAGTTTGGTTTCGATCACCCGGTTGAAGGGGACGCGGTGGACGTTGAAGCGGTAGGTCAAGCCGGACAGATACAGCTGCGCCGCAGGCATGAGCGGGGTCACGGAGGCGTCCACTTCCGCGACGGCTTTCAGTTCTTTTCCGGTCAGGTACACGCCGACCAGAGGGAAACCCGAGTTTCCGTCGTGCCCCACGCCCATAGACAGCACGTCGAAGGCCATAGAGGCGGTGATCTCCCCGGCTGGGAGCGGCGCGCGCAGCACGCCGTCGGCGGTGACGGTGACGGTCGTACCGCCGGGGCTGTTGGCTTCCAGCTCCCGCGTGGCCCAGAGGAACGCGTCGGCGACCAGTTCTCCCAAAGCGTTGCCGCTCTGGACGCCGGACGGCGGCAGAGGGAGCGTGAAGGGGCTGGACGTCAGGACTTGGTCGTAGGTCAGGTCGTACTGGGAGAGGTAGGAACCCTCGACCCGGTCTTTCCAGCCGTCGATCATGTGGGAGATTGCGGCGTCTTGAGGCAAGGTTCCGTCGATAGGGACCAAGTGGTAATCGAGCAGTTCGGCGTGGTCTTCGGACAGCCGCAGGGTGATGGAGCCGAGGTTCTGGCAGTAGGGACCGGCGGAGACGATATAGGTGTCGCCAGCCAGGATAGGCTGTTCCAACGTGGTGTGGGTGTGGCCGGAGACGATCAAGTCGATTCCTTCCACCTGACGGGCGAGCTGTTCGTCTTCGGAGCGTTTCTCGTTTGCGTCGGTGCCGCTGTGGGACAGGCAGATGATGAACTCCGCGCCCGCATCGTTCAGCGCGTCCACGCATCGCCGGGCGGCGTCGACGGGGTCTTCCAGCTCGAACCCGGACGCGGGGGCGCAGTCGTGGGAGTCCCGGCCCATCAGCCCGAACAGCCCGAACGTCACGCCGCCGCGTTCCAGGAGCAGGTACTCCTGTACGCCGTAAGCGGCCATTGCTCGTTGTATGTCCAGCTTGTCCGGGTTTGCGTTGGCGGGGCGGTAGTTGGCCGTCAGCAAGGCGGGGGTTGGGTCGCCGCTGCGGACGGCGGCGCGGAGCATAGCGGCAAAGCCGGTTCCCTCATGGTCGAACTCGTGATTGCCTATGGTGACGGCGTCGTAACCCATCGCGCCCATCGTGCGCAATTCCGCGGCTTGGGAGGTGTAGAGCGTCTGGATCAGGGAACCGATTGAGAAATCGCCGCCGTCCAGAGTCAGCGCGTCGGGGTGTTTCTGACGTTCCCGGTCCAGCGCGGTTTTCAACCGGGCGTAGCCGCCGGATTGTCCGCCGTTCTCTTGGAGCTGGGGCAGGAAGTGGGAGTGGAGGTCGTGGGTAAAGAGGACTGTGACCTCGGGTTGGACCGGCGCGGCGGACGCCGGGGCGGCGGTCAGGACGGCCAGCAGCAGCAGCGGCAGGCAGCCGATCAAGAATACCGCGCTTCTATTGTGCCACACCGGGGAGCGGTTTGGCTTTTCGTATCTTGACATAAATATGTGGAATCTTAGCATTCTTTTGCAATTTTGCAGGATTTGCTGCAAAAACGTAACAGATTGGTACTTTTTTGATATTCCGGGCAGGTTCAGAGGCATTGCAGGTACTTCCCGTAGAGTGTCATGCCCAGTTCCGTGCCGATCTGGTGGACGGTTTCCTCGCTGATCCAGCCCTCGTAGAGGCCCAGTTCTTCCAGGCAGCCCACGTAGCGGCCTGTGGAGTCCTGGATCTGGCGGATGGTCTGGCCCGCTTCCAGGAGGCTGTCCGCCGTACCGGCGTCCAGCCAGGTGAAGTTTTTCTCCAGAGGGATGACTTGGAGCATTCCCCGGCGGAGGTATTCCAGATTGACGTCGGTGATCTCCAGTTCGCCGCGGGCGGAGGGTTTCAGGTTTTGGGCGATTTCCATCACCTGGTTGTCGTAGAAGTACAGGCCAGGGATGATGTAGTTGGATTTCGGGTAGCGGGGTTTTTCCTCGATGGAGATGGCGCGGCCGTCCCGGTCGAACTCCACCACGCCGAAGGGGCGGGGGTCCTCCACCCAGTAGCCGAACACGGTTGCGCCGATTCCGTTTGCGGCGGCGCGTTTCAGGGTAGCGGCCAGCGTAGGGGCGTAGAAGATGTTATCGCCCAGCACCAGGCAGACCTGATCGCCGCCGACGAACTCCCGTCCGATGAGCAGCGCGTCCGCGATTCCGCGGGCGACTTTCTGTTCGGCGTAGGAGACGCGGATTCCGTAGTGGTCTCCGTTCCCCAGCAGAGCGGCGAAGGTTTCCGTCTCGCCGGGCGGGACGATGACCAGGATGTCCGAGATCCCCGCCTGCATCAGGATTGCGATGGGGTAATAGATCAGCGGTTTGTCATACACCGGCAGGAGCGGTTTACACACCGGCTTTGTCATAGGATAGAGCCGGGTTCCCTTTCCCGCCGCCAAGACGATTCCTTTCATGGCAGTCCTCCTGTTCCATGATCCGGAGTTTTCCGGAACGTTCGTGGCTTTGCGCTATTGTATCATGCGGCGCGGCAGTTTACAAGTCCTTTCGGCGTTTTAGGAAATCCCCACAGCCGCGCGGGGTACAAGCGGGGCGGGTTTTGGAAGGACCGCGAAAGAAATTTGTATCCTTCCCGGCGAGGGAAGGATACAAATTTGAGGAGGTGGAAGTCAGGGGGCGGCTTCCACGGAGATCTGGTAGGGTTTGCCGTCGATGGTGATGTCGAAGGACCCGGTGCAGTCGCCTTGGGAACCCATGACCAAGTGGGGCGGCTGGTAGGTGGCGGCGAAGGGCTGGACGGGGCGGGTGATGCAGCCGTTCATGAAGGAGGCGGGGACCTGGGCGTAGTAGACGTGGCCCTGCCAGGCGGGGAGCGGAGCGGTCTCCGGTTTGGCGGCGGGGGCGGCGTCTTTGGCTTTGGGGGCCTCTCTTTTGGGGAACCCGGCCTCGCGGTCTTTGAAGAAGGCCATAGCCACTTGGGGGAAGGCGATATAGCTCAGCACGT
>CANDKT010000066.1 GCA_947385365.1 uncultured Bacillota bacterium
TCTGCAAAAGGCATTAAATGTATATTCGATATGCTCCTTGTATGCTTCTGTACAAATCATAGAAAATTCCCCCTTTCTCCCACATAGGGCAGTGCATAATTGATGATTACAACTATAATGATTTAGTCGTAAATAGAGTACACTTCGTTGCTGTGGATATTGCAGTCAGTGGCTCTGGCGCAAATAGCGCCAACCGACTTGCCCTGACCGCCTGCGGTTTCAATGTCAAGGTCACGCAACGTAATGTTGTAGAGCTGTGCGTTTCCTGCAAAGCCAAAGAAACCAATAATCTTGACGGTAGGACTTGTCATTGTCAGTCCCCTGATTTCGTAGCCGTTGCCGTTGTACTGTCCTGTGAACGGATTGCTTTCGGTTCCGATTGGCACCCACTCTGTCGTGGACATGGTGATATCCGCATTTTGCATATAGTTCTTGTCCAGACCGTACTCCCCTGTGCCAATAGCTCTTAGGTGGGCTTCGCTTTCCACCAGATACCATGTTACACCCTTAACCGTTGCCGTATTCATAACAACAGCGGCCTCGGTTTCGGCGGTTTCCACTTCGGTCTCGGCGGCTTCGGCGGTGCCGGCAGACATTGCCCCTACTCCAGCGGTGACAAACATAGACGCACACAATGTCAGTGCTGTCAACATTTTTACAATTCCCATGACAAAATTTCCTTCTTCCCTTATTGATAGGCTCTCGGAATCTTTAAGCCTTATTCTATACGGCTTTCAAAATGTTGATTTGTCGATTTATTGCATGTTCAGTATACCACCAAAGCGAATGACATTCAACCCTTTTTTGGACGCTGATAGCAGTGGTAGTGGCAAGCAATGCACAGGTATATACCCTGTACCGCTTGTTGGTGGCTAAAGGCCCCCAACCCCCCGGTGATCGGCGCGGCTCCATGAGAAGATTTCCAATCAGCGGAATGACACCTTGCACAAGCTGTCCACAACCGGGATGTAAACGCCGCAAAGAATATTTTGAACGAAGGTTTGCGCCTGTTAGCGTAGGCAAAACATACGGTAGGGCGGAACACGTCCGAACCGATACGCTCGGGGAGACCATGTAAGACCTTTCAGGTGAAAGGCAACGGTCGTTGAACCGAGAATCCCCCGGCTTTCGCTGTGGGGAGTGTCAAAGCAGCGTGATCCCCGCCGCCTCGCAAGCCTTGACGTTGGCCTCGTCCCACAGGGAAGACTGGACCTCTCCGATATGCGCCTTGCCCAGCAGCAGCATGGACACGCGGGACTGCCCGATACCGCCGCCCATCGTCAGCGGAAGTTCTCCGTTAAGCAGCATTTTGTGGAACGGCAACGTCCGGCGGTTATCGCACCCGGCCAACGTGAGCTGACGGTCCAAACTGGCCGGGTCCACGCGGATGCCCATAGACGACACCTCCAACGCCTGACCGCCCACGCTGTCCCAGCACAGCAGATCGCCGTTCAAGTCCCAGTCGTCGTAGTCCGGCGCGCGGCCGTCGTGCGGCTGACCGGAACGCAGTTTCCCGCCGATACCCATCAGAAACGTGGTAGGATGCTCCTTCACAAAGACGTTCTCCCGCTCCTTCGGGCTGAGCGTTGGGTAACGGTCCTCCAGCTCCTGCGCGGTCAGGAACGTGATCTGCGGCTCCAGCCGGGGCAGCGCGGACAGCTGCGGGAAAACGGTGCGCAAAAAGTACTGCGTGTCCGTCAGCGCGTCCACGATGGCGCGGACGGTGTTCTTCAGGTACTCCAAGTTCCGGTCCTCCGCGGAGATGATCTTCTCCCAGTCCCACTGGTCCACGTAAGCGTAATGCAAACGGTCCAGTTCCTCGTCCCGGCGTATGGCGTCCATATCCGTGTACAAGCCCTCCCCGGCCTGGAATTGGTAGCGTTTCAGGGCCAGACGCTTCCACTTGGCCAGCGAGTGGACCACTTGGGCTTCGCCCTCGACGCCGTTGATGTCGAAGGGGACCGGGCGTTCCACGCCGTTGAGGTCATCGTTCAGGCCGGACGCCGCCGCTACGAATAAAGGCGCGGACACGCGGTGCAGCCGCAGCGCTCCGGCCAGCTTGTCCTCGAACAGCCGCTTGAGCAAACCAATCGCTTTCTGGGTCTCGTAGACGGACAGCAGCGGGGCGTAGCCCTGCGGTAACAGAATTTCACGCATGGTTCAAAACTCCCTTTCTTCCCTCCCGCTTCCAAAGCGGGACGTGCCGTTGATTGCTCCATTATACTCAATGGGCGGGCAAATTGCAATCTCTTTTCCGCCCAGCGGCACGCCTGTTTTTGAGGTTCTCCCCCTCCAAGGAAAAACCCAGCTTTCCTGACAGACAGCAAAAAAATCCCGCCGCCCCCTTGACAGGCCGGGCGGACGGTGCTACAATACAGAAAATTTCATACCAAGCAAAACCGTTGAAGCGGAGATAACGTCAGAGAATGCCCCTACAGAGAACCCGCGTCGCTGAGAGTCGGGTGGGAAACAGCCTGTCAAATGGACCGCTGAGGGCGCGATGAACCGCGGAAGGCTCCGTCCTTCCGCCCAGTATCCCGCGACGTGAGGGCATACGTCAGTTGCCAGGGGTATGTTCGTACCCCGCTGAGGGCACGGGTCTCCCGTGAACGCAAGGTGGCACCGCGGATAAAGTTCTTTATTCGTCCTTGACAGAAACTGTCAGGGGCGTTTTTTCATGCCTCCGGCAAGTCTCAAAGGAGGTCGCTTTTTATGAACCCTTCCCTCTCCCTGGATGCGGTCAAAGAGATCGCGGCTCAGGGCCGCTACAAAGTCCTGCCGCTCAGCTGCGAGATCCTCTCCGACATCTGCACGCCGATTGCGGCGCTGCGCGTCCTGAAACATATCTCCACCCACTGCTACCTGCTGGAATCCGTGGTGGAGACCGAAAAATGGGGACGGTACACCTTCCTGGGCTACGACCCCGAGCTGGAGATCACCTGCGCCAACGGAGAACTGCGCGCGGGCAGCCTCCGTATCCGCACGGATCGCCCCTCCGACTTCCTGCGGCAGGTCCTGGCGGACCATAAAAGTCCCCGTCTCCCTGGTCTCCCGCCCTTCACCGGCGGCCTGGTGGGCTACTTCGCCTACGACTACCTGGGCTACAGCGAACCCTCCGTCCGCGCCGAAGTCCGCGATACAGAGGCGTTCCGGGATATGGACCTGATGCTCTTCAACAAAGTCATCGCCTTCGATCACCTGCGGCAGAAGATCGTCCTGATCGTCAATATGCCCCTGGACGACCCCGAGACCGGTTACAACCGAGCCGTGCTGGAACTGGACCAGATGTGCCGTCTCCTGCGCTCCGGCGTGCAGAAAGAAGAACCCGCCGGACAGCTCACCGGACCGGTCACGTCCCTCTTCTCCCCCGACGCATACTGCGCGATGGTGGAACAGGCCAAAGGCTACATCCGGGAAGGCGACATCTTCCAGATCGTACTCTCCAACCGCCTGGAAGCGCCGTTCCAAGGCAGTCTTCTGAATACGTACCGTATCTTACGCACGCTGAATCCCTCTCCGTATATGTTCTACTTCTCCGGCACCGACGTGGAAGTCGCGGGCGCGTCCCCGGAGACGTTAGTCAAACTGGAAGACGGTATCCTGCACACCTTCCCCTTGGCCGGTACCCGTCCCAGAGGCGCCACGGAAGCGGAAGATCAAGCCCTGGAAGCGGAGCTTCTGGCCGACGAAAAAGAACTCGCTGAACACGATATGCTGGTCGACCTGGGCCGGAACGACTTGGGCCGGGTGAGCCGCTTCGGGACGGTGCAGGTGGAGAAGCTCCACTCCATCGAACGCTACTCTCACGTCATGCACATCGGCTCCACGGTGCGGGGCGAACTGCGTAAGGACCTGGACGCGCTGGACGCCATCGAAGCGGTCCTGCCCGCCGGGACCCTCTCCGGTGCGCCGAAGCTCCGAGCTTGTCAGCTCATCGCCCAGCTGGAGAACAACAAACGCGGAATCTACGGCGGAGCGATTGGTTACATCGACTTCACCGGCAATATGGACACCTGTATCGCGATCCGTATCGCTTACCGGAAAAACGGGAAAGTCTTCATCCGGAGCGGGGCCGGTATCGTCGCCGATTCCGTCCCGCGCAAGGAGTTCGACGAGTGCATGAACAAAGCGAAAGCGGTCCTCCGCGCGCTGGAGCTGGCAGGGGAGGCAGACACATGATTCTTCTGATCGACAACTACGACAGCTTTTCCTACAACCTCTACCAGCTGGCCGGAGAACTGGACCCGGACATCCGGGTCATCCGGAACGACGCGCTGACGGTGGAGCAGATCGCCGCCTTAACGCCCCGGCGGATTCTGCTCTCACCCGGCCCCGGACGCCCGGAGAACGCGGGCGTGACGATAGACGTGGTGAAGACGTTGGGCGAAACGGTCCCGATTTTAGGCGTGTGCCTGGGCCATCAGGCCATCTGCGCAGCGTTCGGCGCGGACGTCACCTACGCCAAACGCCTCATGCACGGCAAGCAGTCCATGACCTGGCTGGACCGGAGCTGCCCGCTGTTCCGCGGCTGCCCCGATACCGTCCCCGTCGCCCGCTACCACTCCCTGGCCGCCGACCCGGACACCATACCAGATACGCTCCGCGTCACCGCGAGGACCTTGGACGGGGAGATCATGGCGGTCCAGCACAGGACCCTTCCGATTTTCGGCGTCCAGTTCCACCCGGAGTCCATCTTGACCCCGGACGGGCGGGTCATGCTGCAAAACTTCATCATAAAGGAGACGCTCTGACATGATAAAAGAGGCTATCGCAAAAATCGTCGACAAACAGGACCTGACTTACGACGAGGCGTACACCGTCATGAACGAGATCATGAGCGGTCAGACTTCCCCCACGCAGAACGCGGCGTTTCTGGCCGCGCTGTCCACCAAAAGCGCACGGGCGGAGACCATCGACGAGATCGCAGGCTGCGCCGCCGCGATGCGGGACCACGCTACGCGGGTCGAGACCGGTATGGATTTGCTGGAGATCGTCGGCACCGGCGGCGACAACGCGCAAAGTTTCAATATCTCCACCACCGCCGCGCTGGTGTGCGCCGCAGGCGGCGTCAAAGTCGCCAAACACGGCAATCGCGCCGCTTCCTCTCAGTGCGGGACCGCAGATTGCCTGGAAGCTCTGGGCGTCAACATCCAGCAGAGTCCTCAGCGGTGCGTGGAATTGCTTCGCGAGGTGGGTATGTGCTTCTTTTTCGCGCAGAAGTACCACACGTCTATGAAATATGTGGGGTCGATTCGGAAAGAACTGGGGTTCCGCACGGTGTTCAACATCCTCGGGCCGCTGACGAACCCAGGCAGTCCTTCCATGCAGCTTCTGGGCGTGTACGACGGCTACTTGGTCCAGCCCTTGGCGCAGGTGCTGATGAACTTAGGCGTCCGGCGGGGCATGGTGGTCTACGGTCAGGACAAGCTGGACGAGATCTCCATGAGCGCTCCGACAACGATTTGCGAGATTCAGAACGGCTGGTCCAAGACCTACGCCATCGCGCCGGAAGATTTCGGGTTCCCCCGCTGCGCGCGGGCTGACCTGGCAGGCGGCAGTCCCGCGGAGAACGCGGCGATTACCCGAAGTATTCTGGCCGGGGAAGCGGGCCATCGACGGAACGCGGTCCTGATGAACGCGGGCGCGGCGCTCTGCATTGCCGGGAAGGCGGAACAGCTCCGGGACGGCATCGCGCTGGCGGGGGAATTGATCGACTCCGGGAAAGCGGCTCAGACGTTGGAGCGGTTCATCGAAGCCAGCAACCGGCCGGAGGCGGACGTATGACGATTCTGGACCGTCTGGCGGAGACCGCGCGGGAACGGGTCCAGGCGGCGAAAAAAGAGACGCCTTTGACGGAGCTGCGGCGGCAGGCGGAGGCTTTGCCGCTGGGGAACTTCCCCTTCGAGGCCGCGCTGGGGAAACCGGATTTAGCGTTTATCTGCGAGTGCAAGAAGGCTTCCCCGTCCAAGGGACTGATTGCGCCGGACTTCCCGTATCTCCAAATCGCGCAGGAGTACGAACAGGCAGGCGCGGACGCCATCTCGGTCCTCACGGAACCGCAATGGTTTCTTGGTCAGGACCGCTACCTGCAAGAGATCGCGGCGGCGGTGTCCGTGCCTTGCCTGCGGAAGGACTTCATCGTGGACGAGTACATGATCTATCAGGCGAAGCGTCTGGGCGCGGCGGCGGTGTTGTTGATCTGCACCATTTTGCCGGGGAACCAGTTGGCGGAGTATCTGGAACTGTGCCGTAGTTTAGGCTTGTCGGCGTTGGTGGAGATACACGACGCGTCGGAAGCGGATACGGCATTACAGGCTGGGGCGGGTATCGTGGGCGTCAACAACCGGAACCTGAAAGATTTCTCCGTCGACACCGGCAACAGCCGCCGTCTGCGGGAACAGATCCCGCCGGAGGTGCGATTCGTTTCGGAGAGCGGCGTCCGCACGGCGGCGGATGTGGAACGCTTACGCGAGATCCGGGCGGACGCGGTGTTAATTGGAGAAACCCTCATGCGGGCCCCGGACAAAGCCGCGGCGTTCGCACAACTGCGCGGGCGATGACCAGGATCAAGCTATGCGGGCTGTCCCGCCCCGCCGAAATCGAGACCGTGAACCGGCTCAAGCCGGAGTATATCGGCTTTGTGTTCGCCCCTAAAAGCCGCCGCTATGTAACTCCGGAACAGGCCGCCGGGCTGAAAGCCTCTTTGTCCCCCGATATCCAAGCGGTGGGAGTGTTTGTCAACGAACCGCCGGAAAACGTGGCGCGACTGCTCCGGAACGGCGTGATTGACTTGGCACAGCTCCACGGCGCGGAGGACGACGCTTACCTTCGCCAACTGCGCGCGCTCACCGACCGGCCCGTCATCCAAGCCTTCCGGGTGGAGTCCCTCGCCGATGTGGAACACGCTCAGCGGAGTCCGGCGGATTACATTCTGCTGGATTCCGGTTCCGGCGGTTCCGGCACGCTCCTTGACTGGGGCCTGTTACGGAACGTGACGCGTCCCTACTTTCTCGCCGGTGGTCTGACGCCGCAGAATGCCGCGCGAGCGATTCGTTTGCTCCACCCCTACGCCCTCGACGTCAGTTCTGGGATTGAATCCAACGCGCGGAAGGACCCTGTAAAGATGGCCGCATTTGTTCGCGCTTGCGGCAGAACTTTTAGGGATTGACCGCGGCGCTGCGACCCGTGGGCGATCCCCTACAACCAATCAAACCAACGCAACAAGGAGGAACGTTTGTGAGAAATCCAAATGGCCGTTTTGGGGAACACGGAGGCCAATACATCCCCGAAACGCTGATGAACGCAGTGATCGAGCTGGAGGAAGCGTACAACCGGCTGAAAGACGAGCCGGAGTTCAACCGGGAGCTGAGCCAGCTGTTCAACGAGTACGCGGGCCGGCCTTCCCGCCTGTACTACGCGGAGAAGATGACGCGGGACCTGGGCGGCGCGAGGGTCTACCTGAAGCGGGAGGACCTGAACCACACCGGCGCGCATAAGATCAACAACGTGCTGGGCCAAGCGTTGTTGGCGAAGCGTATGGGAAAGACGCGTCTGATTGCGGAGACGGGCGCGGGGCAGCACGGCGTAGCGACAGCGACGGCGGCGGCGTTGATGGATATGGAGTGCGTCGTATTCATGGGTGAGGAGGACACGCGGCGGCAAGCGTTGAACGTGTACCGGATGCGGCTTCTGGGGGCGCGGGTGGTGCCTGTGACCAGCGGGACCGCTACTTTGAAGGACGCCGTGTCGGAGGCTATGCGGGAATGGACTTCCCGTATTGCGGACACGCATTACTGCTTAGGTTCCGTGATGGGACCGCATCCGTTCCCCACCATCGTGCGGGACTTTCAGGCGGTCATCTCCAAGGAGATCAAGGCGCAGCTACTGGAACGGGAAGGGAAACTCCCGGACGCGGTTCTCGCGTGCGTCGGCGGCGGTTCCAACGCGATTGGAAGTTTTTACCACTTCATCCAGGACAAAACCGTGCGGCTCATCGGCTGCGAGGCCGCCGGACGCGGCGTGGATACCTACGAGACCGCCGCGACGATCAACACGGGCCGTTTAGGCATCTTCCACGGCATGAAGTCCTACTTCTGCCAGGACCAGTTCGGACAAATCGCGCCGGTCTATTCGATCTCCGCCGGTCTGGACTACCCGGGCGTCGGTCCGGAACACGCTTGGCTGCACGACACGGGTCGGGCGGAGTACGTGCCTGTCACCGATCAGGAAGCGGTGGAGGCGTTCGAGTACCTGTCTCGTACCGAAGGCATCATTCCCGCGATTGAGTCGGCTCACGCGGTGGCCTACGCCCGGCAGCTGGCCTCCACGATGGACCCAGAGCAAATTCTCGTCGTCACGATTTCCGGGCGGGGCGATAAGGACTGCGCCGCTATCGCGCGCTACAGAGGGGAGGATCTCTATGAATAGAATCGCATCGGCTTTCGACCACGGCAAAGCCTTTCTCGCCTTTCTGACCTGCGGCGACCCGGACCTGGAAACGACTGCGGCGGCGGTCCGCGCGGCGGTCCGGAACGGCGCGGATTTAATCGAGCTTGGCATCCCGTTCTCCGACCCCACCGCGGAAGGTCCGGTCATTCAAGGCGCGAACCTCCGAGCCCTCCGGCAAGGGACCACCACCGATCAGGTATTCGCCTTGGTCCGGCAGCTGCGGCAGGACGTACAAATCCCTATGGTGTTCATGACCTACGCCAATGTGGTCTTTTCCTACGGCGCGGAACGGTTCATTTCCACCTGCCAGCAGATAGGAATCGACGGTTTGATCCTCCCCGATCTGCCCTTCGAGGAAAAGGAAGAGTTCGGCCCGTTGTGCCGTCAGTACGGCGTATCGCTCATCTCCCTCATCGCGCCCACTTCGGAAAAACGCATCGCTAAGATTGCCAAAGAAGCGGAAGGGTTCCTCTATATCGTCTCCAGCCTGGGCGTCACCGGCGAGCGGCAGGAGATCCAAACCGACCTGTCTTCGATGGTGGAAGTCGTGCGGCAGAATACCGATATCCCTTGCGCGATAGGCTTCGGCATCTCCACGCCGGAACAGGCCCGTCAGATGGCGGCTCTGTCTGACGGCGCGATTGTCGGTTCCGCTATCGTGCGGCTTCTGGAACAATACGGTGCGGACGCACCCGCGCACATCGGCGGCTATGTCAGATCCATGAAAGACGCGCTCCGCGCGCTCTGAGGCGGAACGAAACGGCGTGGGGACTACTCCCCGCGCCGTTTTGTTCTGCTTCTCCGAACCGTCAGCCGTTCTGCTGACGGGCAAAGAAGTTGTTGATCTTCTCTTTGATCTCCTCGGGTTTCAGGTACTTCAACAGGTAGCCTGCCGGTTTGAGCGCCAGCAGTTTCTGGACCACGGACGGGTCGCTCTGACCGGTCAGGAAGACCACGGGGATGTCCGCGAAGGACTTCTCGTAGCGGAGCATTTCTAGCGTCTGCCTTCCGTCGCACACAGGCATCTCGTAATCCAGTAGAATCAGATCGGGGCGGTTCAGGGTAATGGCGCGGATAGCGGCCACGCCGGATTCCGCCATAGCGACTTCGTAATCTTCCTCCAGCAATTTTTTCATGCCGTTCCGGATGGTGATCGAGTCGTCCACGATTAAGATCTTCAGCTTTCCGGCGGACTCCTCCCGTTTCATCAGATACTGTTCCACTTCGCTCATTGCGTTTTCGTTTTGGATCGGGGTACCCACGCCCTTTTCCAGCAGGTGGGGGGCGATGATACAGTAGGCGAAATAACCTGCGCCGCCGGTGTTGAAGAGCAGGCTGACCTGCGGTTTATGGCGTTCAAAGACCCGCTGGAATTGGTTGTACGTCAGCAGGTTTTCCTCTTGAAGCTGGTAGGCGCTCATTTCCGGGAAGTATTCCATGATACGTCCCACGAACTGCTTGGCGGTGTAGCGGGCGGCGTTGACGAGCATGGTGTCCAGTTTATTGGTTTGGATACCCATCACCTTGCCCACGGTGTTGATGAGTAATTTTTCCTCAAAAACCAGAAGAATCTCCTGTTTTTCCTCCTGTCCCGCTCCGTAGATCAGGCGGTAATAGACGCCCTTGCCGAACCGCTCGCCGCCGTAGGTGTCGCTGATCGCCTGGGATTCCAGGCGGAACATATCGAACACCAGCTGCACGATGACTTTTTTCAGGGCCTCCAGCTCGTCCTCCGGCAGCAAGCTGCCCCATTTGCTCACCTGTTCGCCTGTGATGGCCCGGTCTTCCGTCAGCGTGTGGCCGATCAGCCAACCGGCGCAGACGCCCAGGAAATGCTCTACGGCATCCGGGGCGTACTCGGTCTGTTCCAGTTCCTGTTCCAAGGCGGGCAGGGTATTTTCCCGGAAGCTCCGGTGTATATTCTGATGCACGTTCAGTCCCTCGTAGCCGATGGACTTCATGTACGCTTCTTCATCTTCAAAGTGCTTCATGGCGTGGGTTTTGAAATACTTGACGCCCTCCTGACACGCCCACTGGCTGTTTTTCCCTTCCTCGTGGTAGGTGATGAGCTTACTGATAATTTTGAACAGCCGCCGGTGTTCTCTGTCGATCGTTTCCACGCCGATATTGAACTCATCCCGCCAGATCAGTTGTTCCTCCGTCATGATAGACCAAATCCCCCTTTGACGCTGTCCGGCTCGTTTTGCGTTTGACGTATCCGGCAACGGAAAACATCGGGCAGCTTTTGGCTTATTGTACCATAATTTTGCCGGTCCGTCTACTCCAAACCGGTAAAATAACAAGCCCGTTTCATAAAAGCTGTATTCTCCCCCGAAGGGGGGAGGATACAAAAAATCCTCTTTCTTTGTAGCGGCTGACACGTGGGAAAACGGGGTTTTTCAGCCGCGCCGCTCCTGATTCTGGGCGGCCACGGCTTCCGCGACCCGTATGCCGTCCACGGCGGCGGAGACGATCCCGCCCGCGTAACCAGCACCTTCGCCGCAGGGGTAGAGGCCCTGCACGGCGGATTGGAGCCGCGCGTCCCGCAGGATGCGCACCGGAGAAGACGAACGGGTCTCCACGCCGGTCAGCACGCCGTCCGGGGAAGCGAAGCCGTGGAGTTTCCGATCCAGCAGCGGCAACGCCTGACGGAGCGTGTCGGACACCGCTTCCGGCAGGCATTGGGAGACGTCGCTCCAGACCACGCCGGGGCGGTAAGTCGGCAGGACGTCTCCGGGGCCTTGGGAAGGCTCCCGGTTCAGGAAGTCCTCGACCCGCTGGACGGGTGCGGAAAACCCGCCGCCGCCCAATCGGAACGCCGCCTGTTCCCACTTCTCCTGGAAGCGGACGCCGGACAGCACGTCGCCGTCTGGAAAGTCCTCCGGACCCACGCCAACCAACAGCCCACCGTTGATATTCCCGCCGTCTCTGGCGCGGAGGCTCATGCCGTTGGTCACGACGCCGCCCGTCCGGGACGCGGCGGCGACCACCTGACCGCCGGGGCAGACGCAGAAGGTGAACGCGGAGCGTCCGTTAGGCAGATGGCAGGCCAGTTTATAGTCGGCAGGCGGCAGCTTCTCCCACGCGCTTCCGTACTGACGGAAGCTGATGTCCTTTTGCCTGTGTTCGATGCGCACGCCGATGGCGAACGGTTTGCGTTCCATCGGCACCCCGGCGTCCCGGAGCATGGCGAAGGTGTCCCGTGCGGAGTGTCCTGGAGCTAAGATGAGCGCGTCCGCTTCCAGCCGGTAAAGCCCTTGAGGACCGCGGACCTCCCCGCCGGACAGCGTGCCGTTCTCCAAACGCAGGCCGGTCAGCAGGTGGCCAAAGCGGATGTCGCAGCCGAGGGAGAGCAATTCCCGCCGGATGTTCCGGACTACTGTCCGCAGCACATCGGTGCCGATATGGGGGCGGTGGGAGTATTTCACATCGGCAGGTGCGCCGGCTTCCACCAGCGCGTCCAGGACGGCGGAGATACGCGGGTCATGGGTTCCGGTGGTGAGCTTGCCGTCGGAAAACGTCCCGGCTCCGCCCTCGCCGAACTGGACGTTGGAGTTCTCGTCCAGCCGTCCGGACGCCCAAAAGGATTCCACATCCTTAGCGCGTTGGTCCACGTCCTGCCCGCGCTCCAGCAGGACGCAGGGCACGCCGTTCCGGGCCAGAAACAGCGCGGCGAACAGCCCGGCGGGTCCCATACCGACCACTACAGGCGGCAGAGTTGGACGGCGGGTCACGACCGGGAACACGTAAGGCCGCCGTTCGGTCAAAGTGATGTTCCGCCCCGGCGCGCGCTCCACCAGAGCGGCTTCGTTGGACATGGACAGCTCTACGGTGTACACGTAGCGGACGTTGTACTTGTCCCGGGCGTCGATGGACTGCCGGACGACGGTCAGCTCCCCCAGCGTCCCCAGCCGCACGCCTAAACTTCGGGCGGCGCGGCGGCGCAGCTGCTCCATCCCGCCCTCGATAGGCAGCGAAAGGTTCCTAATCTGTATCATGACAAGCGACTCCTTTCTCCGCCGTATCCCCGGCGCGTACTTGTTTTTTGCGTTTTTTGTAGCGTTCCTCCTCACTGAAAATACAGCCACAGTACTTCTGCATATACATACCGTGGGCGCGGGCGAAGTCCTGTCCCGCCTGAAACAGCGGACGGAAGTCCCGGTAGAGGAAGGGGACCCCATACTTCCGCCCCATTTCTTCGGCGACGGCGGCAATGGCCTGGTGGTTCTGGTAGGGCGAGATCAGCAGGGACGTGGTGAAGCTGTCGTACCCGTTCTGCGCGGCGTACTGCGCGGTCCGCTCCATCCGGACCCGGTAGCAGTAGGCGCAGCGGCGGTCGATGTCCCCGGCCACGGCGGTGACGAACGAACGCAGGTCGTAAGTCCCGCCGATGACGAGTTTCATTTGAATCTCGCGGGCGTAGTCCTCTAAGGTATGTTTCCGGGCTTGGTACTCGGTGTAGGGGTGGATATTGGGGTTGAACCAAAAGCCGGTCGGCGTGACGCCCTCCTGACGCAGAGACTCAATCGGTCGGTTGGCGCAGGGCGCGCAGCAGATATGCAGCAACGTATTCATTGAAATTCCTCCAGATCAATGATATCCACCGTCAGTTTACGGCGCAGGGCGTAGGTGATCGTCTGCGCCGTTCCGCCCTGCGGGACCCCGTTGTAGACGGCGATCAGCCGTTTGGAGCGGTCCACCATGTAGCGGTTCCGCCGCATCATGCAGAAGGGGTCGTAATGACGCTGGATCAGCGTCTCGAAGTCGCAGCGTTCCAGGATCGCGTTGTAACGCTGACGTTCCTGTTCCGGCCAGCTGTCGGCCTGCGTCTCGCAAGGCCGGGCGGCCTCCAGCAGAACGCCGGGGCAGCGTTCCCGCATGACCAGCACCGCCTCGGCGAAGTACAAGTCCGCTCCCCTTGCCATGCCGCAGATAAAATGCCGGAATCCTTCTTCATAAGCCAGCTTCAGCTCCTGAACGATCCGGCCCTTCAAAGCGGTACACCGCTGGTCCTTCTCGCAGCTCCCCCAGGGCAGCTTGTCCGGTCTGTGACCGGTGAAACTACAGATCCGTTCCCGTTCCATCTCCATCGCGCCGTTCCTCCTCCGCGGCACATCTGTGCGTTTTTTCTGCACGCCTGCCTTACGAATCCCTTCTTCCGGGATTTCGCTCCGTATTTTGGGTACTCTCCCCTCTTCGGGGGAGAATCTATGTGCGAAACGTGCGTGTTCTTTCTACTGTCTATTGTAGTATAGACCAGGCCGCAAGTCAACCGGTTGGGTAGAATTTTTGTTCTATTCCCCACGCCCGCAGTACGGGTTCGCCACGGCTCTTTGCGCCGGGATTTGTTCCCATTTCCGCCCCGGACTGTGGAACCTGCCCACCAAAACACCGTTAATTTCCTGTTTTTCCTCTCATTTCGCTTGTTAAGAAACTGTTAATCCCATTGTTTTTTTTCGCGAAAAGCGATAAAATAAGAAAAATTCTTCGGAAGCTCTGCTTTTCCGACAATGGGAGTTTTCGGCTATGAGTCTGCGCGTTGGCATCGACATCGGCTCCACCACCGTCAAGGTCGTGGTGCTGGACGAACAAAACCGGCTGCTGTTCCGCTCCTACGAGCGGCACTTCTCCAAAACCAGAGAGCGGGCGCTGGAAACCTTGCATTCCACCCGCAGCCTGCTGGAGGGCCAGGAAATCAAAGTCACCATCACCGGTTCCGCCGGGTTAGGCGTGGCCTCCGCCGCCAAGATCGACTTCGTGCAGGAGGTCTACGCCACCGCCGCCGCCGTGAATACATACATCCCGGACACCGACGCGGTCATCGAATTGGGCGGCGAGGAC
>CANDKT010000067.1 GCA_947385365.1 uncultured Bacillota bacterium
CCTGTGGTGTTTTTTGGGGCAAACAAATTCTACCACATTTCGTCCTGAATATGGATCCTTTTTCTTAAGTTACCAGCTATGGCTCCGCGCCCCTGGACCTGCGCCAGGGGGCCCGGCCCCCTGGACCCCGATGCGGCGGAAAGTGGTCAATCAACAAGAAACGGCCCCTAACCCCCAAGACCACCTTCCCGCCCCAATCGGAAAAGCCCGCATGGATTCCATGCGGGCAGGGTAGGGGAGCGGGCAATCAAGGCCGGGCGCGGCGCGGGATATGGATGGTGAGCCGGATCTCCTCCTCACTGTCCTCCCGGCAGCATTGGGCGTCCACGCCAGCGGAACGCATGATGTCCAGACTTTTCGTGATGGTATTCAGAAACAAACGCACGTCTTTGATTAAATAAGTAGGCTTCCGGGTGCGTTTCGGCGGCTTCTCGGTTAGGAGCGACTCCACGAGGGCTTCCGCCTGTGCGACGGTGAGCTGACCTTCCACGATGGCGGAAGCGGCCTGACATTGCAGCTCCGGGGCGTCGAGGCGCAGCAACGCCCGCGCGTGGCGTTCCGAACAGCCCGCGCCCTGGAGTATCCCCAACGCTTCCGGCGACAGCTTCAGCAGGCGCAGCTTGTTGGCAATAGCTGATTGGCTCTTGCCCAAACGCCGGGCGGCCTCCTCCTGGGACAGGTGGTAGGTGTCCAGCAGCCGCCGCAAAGCCATTGCCTCCTCCAGGAAGTTCAGATCCCGCCGCTGTAGGTTCTCCACCAACGCCAGCAGAGAGGACGCTTGTCCGTCCGCCTGCACCGACAGGCAAGGTACCTGATGCAATCCCGCCAAACGCGCCGCTCGCAGCCGCCGTTCCCCGGCGACTAAAACCCAACCGCCGTCCTCCCGCCGCACCGTCAGCGGTTGGAGCAGACCCACCGCTCGTATGGAATCGGCCAGTTCCTCCAACTCCGGCTGTGTGAACAGCCGCCGGGGCTGGTCCGGATTGGGAGAGATCTCGTCGATCGGCAGGAACAACACCCGCCCGTTTTCGTAAAGCCCCTTCTTCGGCAGCAGCCGCATAAAGGCTCCCCCCTTCGTACACAAAGATTCCCGCGGCAATTTTGAAACCGCCTGATAAGAATAGTTTACCATATTCCAAAAAATAAACCGTCGAAATACCGCCGCCCCAGGAAAAAAGCTCCGCTTGGCAGAAACAGGAAATTTATTTCCCCCGCCGCCGGTTTTTTTTCAAAAAAGCATTGCGGAACCATTCAGAAGAGAGTAAAATACTCCTGTATCGACCGTTTCCGACTGGCCCGAATCCTTTGGGCCAGCGTCATTTTTCGAGAAGACGGGAGGAACCCATCGTGGAATTGCTCAAACAACGTATCCGCCAGGACGGCGAGGTCTTCGGCCCCGACGTGCTGAAAGTCGACCGCTTCCTGAACCATCAACTGGACATCGCCTTGCTCCAGGAGATCGGAAAGGAGTTCGCCCGCCGCTTTTCCGACTGCGGCGTGAACAAGATCCTCACCATCGAAGCCTCCGGCATCGGCATCGCCGCGATTACAGCACAATACTTCCATTGCCCGGTCCTCTTCGCGAAGAAAAGCCAGTCCAAAAATATCGCCGGGGAGGTCTTCTCCACCAAAGTCCAGTCCTTCACCCACGGGAAACTCTACGACGTCATCGTCTCCAAAAAGTTCCTCTCGCCCGCGGACCGCGTGCTGATCCTCGACGACTTCCTCGCCAACGGCGCCGCCCTGGACGGTTTGATCGACCTCGTGCAGCAGTCCGGCGCGACGCTGACCGGCGCGGGTATCGTGATCGAGAAGGCGTTCCAACCCGGCGGCGACCGTATCCGTGCGCGCGGTGTCCGCGTGGAGTCTTTGGCCCGAATCGCCGCGATGGACCCGAACTCGGGCGTTACCTTTCTCTAGCGGACCAATCGCTTCCAAGAATTGACCTCGCCACCGTCGGGCAATCCCCAGCCCCCACGATTAAATCCGGTCCAAACCGGGTTTAATATAGAAGGGTGCGCAAGCACCCTATTATTAAAGGAGGAACCAGAATGAAAAAGATTCTTGCACTGGCCTTAGCGGCGGCGTTGAGCTTGAGCTTAGCGTCCTGCGGAGGCGGGAACAACGGAGGCAATCCCGGAGGAAACAGCGGCAGTTCCGCCGGTACGCCGAACTCCGGCAGCGGCGGAGACGCTTCCAACACCGGCGGCAACGCGGACTTCAAAGTGGGCGCAATCTATATCAACAGCCAGAACGATACCGCCGGTTACACCTTCCAGCACCACAACGGCATCACAACCGCTATGAAGGACTTGGGTATGGACCCCGCGTCCCAGCTGCTGATTGTCGACACCGTCCCGGAAGACGATACCCTGGTCGCCAACGCCATCGACACGCTGGTCAATCAGGGCGCGAACATCATCTTCGGCATCTCCTACGGCTACATCGACGCAATGGCGGATAAGGCCGAGGAATATAAGGACGTTATCTTCTCCCACGGCACCGGCTGGAAAAATAACGACACCAACTTCAACAACTACTTCGGCCGCATCTACCAGGCGCGTTACCTCGCCGGGATCGCCGCGGGGATGAAGAGTCTGGAACAGAAGAACAATTCCATCGGCTACGTGGCCGCCTTCAACCGCGAGTACGCCGAGACCTGTTCCGGCATCAACGCGTTCGCTCTGGGCGTGCAGTCGGTCAACCCCGACGCCACCGTCTACGTGAACAAAATCAACACTTGGGGCGACGAGACCCTGGAACGTCAGGCCGCCCAAGCCTTGATCGACACCCACGACTGCGTCGTCATCTCCCAGCACTGCGACTCCGCCCAACCCCAGATGGTCGCAATGGAAAATGGCCGGTTCGGCTGCGGCTACAACTCCGATATGACCGACCAGGCCCCGAACGCGCACCTGACCTCCGCCGTCTGGCACTGGAACGTCTACTACCAGACCGCAATCCAGGCCGCGATGGATTGCAAAGGCGACGCCTCTCAGTTCGTCAGCAAAATGAACGGCAACGCTTACTACGCCGGTCTCGCGGAGGGCTTCGTGGACGCCTCCCCGCTCAACGAGAACGTCGCCGCCCCCAACACCAAAGCCGTCATGGACGCCGTCCGCGACTTGATTATCTCCGGCGACTGGGACGTGTTCTCCGGCGTCAAGCTGAGCTACAACATCGGTGAGGACGGCTCCGTCGAGATCGTCAAAACCGACGCCCCGCTCATGTCCGACGGCTTCGAGCTGAAAGACGGCCAGCTGGTCGAAATGGCTCCCGAAATCGTCCCCGCCGGCGGCAGCCCCATCGACGACGGCGTCATCAAAGGCAGCATGAATTACAACGTCGCCGGTGTCGTGGAAGGCTGACCCTTCCGCCACACGTCCGGCTCACCGCAGACCCAACGCCGGGCCGGCCGGAAATCCGGCCGGCCCGGTTCTTTGCCGGTAAGCCGAACCAAGCACAACCCACGCCCGTTTCACAAAAGCTGTCTTCCCCCCGAAGGGGAGAAGACAAAAAACCACACAATACAAGGAGACGCGTATGGAGGAACGGTACGCAATCGAAATGCGGGGAATCTGCAAGAACTTCGGGCGCGTCGCGGCCAACAAGAACGTCAGCCTGAACGTAAAACCCGGCGAAATCTTAGCCCTGCTGGGCGAGAACGGCTCCGGGAAAACGACGCTGATGAATATGCTGTCCGGCATCTATAAACCGGACAGCGGGACGATTCTGGTCAACGGTCAGGAGACGGTCATCCATTCGCCGGAGGACGCGAAACGTTTGGGAATCGGAATGGTCCACCAGCACTTCAAACTGGTGGACGTGTTCTCTGCCGCGGACAATATCTGGCTGGGCGATGAACATTCCGGTCCGCTGCTGAAAAAAAACCGCTGCGACGTCATCCGGCAGATGGCGCAGAAGTTCGGCTTCGACATCGACCCCCAGAAAAAAGTCTACAATATGGCGGTCTCCGAGAAGCAGACCCTGGAGATCATCAAGGTCCTGTACTACGGCGCGAAGATCATCATCCTCGACGAGCCTACCGCCGTCCTCACCGTGCAGGAAATCGACAAGCTGTTCGCCGTCCTTCGGAGAATGAAGGCGGAAGGTCACGCCATCATCATCATCACCCATAAGCTCAACGAAGTGCTGGAAATCTCCGACCGCGTCGCCATCATGCGCCGGGGCGAGTCCATCGGCACCGTGGACACCGCGCAGGCAACCGAACAGCTGCTCACAGAACGTATGGTCGGACGTAAAGTGACCCTGAACATCGACTGCCCCACCGTCGAGAAAACCCGCCCGCTGTTGGAGATCCGGGACCTGACCATCCGCAACGACGAGGGCGCGACAGCGATTGACCACGTCAGCTTCTACATCCGCGGCGGGGAAATCTTAGGCGTCGCGGGAATCGCCGGGTGCGGGCAGAAGGAACTGTGCGAGGCAATCGCCGGTCTGCGGCCAATCGAAACCGGCATGATGATTCACAAAGGCGACAACATCGTCGGACTGTCCCCGAAAGCCATCCTGGAAAAGGGTATCTCCATGTCCTTCATCCCAGAGGACCGCTTAGGCATGGGCTTAGCGCCCTCGCTGTCCATCACGGACAATATGCTCCTGAAAAACTACGGCGAAACGAAAGGCCCGTTCGTGGACCGGAAGTCCGGCCGCGCAGCGGCGGAACAGGTCATTCAGGAGCTGGAAATCGTCACGCCGTCCACCGAAACCCCAGTGCGCCGTCTGTCCGGCGGCAACGTGCAGAAAGTCCTGCTGGGCCGGGAAATCAAATCCGGCCCTAACGTCCTCATCACCGCTTACCCCGTCCGCGGTCTGGATATCCACTCCTCCTACGCCATCTACGACATCCTGAACCGTCAGAAAAAGGACGGCGTCGGGATTCTCTTCGTCGGGGAGGACCTGGACGTCATGATGGGCCTGTGCGATAAGATCCTGGTCCTCTGCCACGGGAAGGTCATGGGCGTGGTCCACGCCCACAAGACGACCAAAGAAGAACTCGGCCTGATGATGACCGGCGCGCTGGATCTGAGCAGTAAGTACGCCGATAAACCCGCCGGAATCGCGCGGGACAGCCGGATCGAGGAGGTGGAACCATGAGACAGCAGCCGCTGCTCCGGGTGGTCAAACGAGACCGCGCCGGACTTCCTGTACAAGCCGCCGCTTACCTGACCGCGATTCTCGCCGCGGTCCTGACCGGCGCGGTCCTGCTGCTCATCCAAGGCGTGGACCCGCTGGACTTCTACGGGCAGATGTTCACCTTAGCCATCCCCGGCAGCCGCTACCCCTGGCGGATGGTCGAGAATTATATCAAACTCTTCGTCCCGCTGCTGATCGTCTCCCTGGCCTTAGCCCTGGCGTTCAAGATGCGCTTCTGGAACATCGGCGGAGAGGGTCAGTTCATCATCGGCGCGCTGTGCGCGTCCGCGGCGGCGATGAAGCTGGGCGAACAGCTGCCGCAGCCGGTGATGCTGCTGGTCATGTCGCTGTGCGGGCTGTGCGGGGGCGGGCTGTACGGCGTGTTCGCCGCGGGACTCAAGGTCAAGTGGGGCACCAACGAGACCCTGCTCACCCTGATGCTCAACTACTTAGCCCTCTACCTCCTGCAATTCTTCGCCGAGACCAAAGCCCCCTGGAACCTCTTCCTGGACACCGCGTCCGCCCGCCCCAAGTTCGCCCGGTTCCCCGACAGCGCGCAGATGCTGCTCGTCCCGATCGGACCGTTCCGGCTGAACCTGAGCCTCGTGGCCGCGGGACTCCTATGCGCCGCGCTGTTCGTCTACTTGAAGTACGCCAAAGGCGGCTACGAGATCGCCGTCGTAGGCGACAGCCCCAGCACCGCCCGTTACGCCGGAATGCGGGTCGGTCGGATCGTCCTCCGCACAATCTTCCTCTCCGCCGCGCTGATCGGACTGGCCGGCGCGTTCTACGTCTCCACCGCAGGCATCCTGTCCGCCTCCGTGACCAATGACGTAGGCTGGACCGGCGTCGTGGTGGCCTGGCTGGCCAAGCTGAACACCTTAGGCATTGTGGCCACTTCCGCGCTGATTACCGTCTTGCAGTACGGCTGTCAGACCGCCAGCACGTCCTACCCGGCCATCGACGCCAACTTCGCCAATCTGCTGCAAGGCGTCATTTTGTTCCTCGTACTGGCCGCGGATTTCTTCGTCCGCTTCCGGATCGTGGTCCGGGGCCGGAACGGAAAGGAGGACTCCAAATGAACGGATCGTCCGATGTCCTGACGCTGTTCCTGTTCAACATCGTACTGGTGAACATCCCGCTCCTCTACGGCACAGTGGGGGAGATCCTCACGGAGAAGGCGGGCAGTCTGAACTTAGGCGTGGAAGGCACGATGGCAGTCGGCGCAATCTTCGGCTACCTGGCCGGTTGCGCGACGGACAGTCTGCTGACCGGCCTGCTGACGGCGTTCGCCGCAGCGGGACTGTGCGGCGGACTGTTCGCGCTGCTCACGGTGACGCTCCAGGCGAACCAGAACGTCACCGGTCTGACCATCACGACCTTCGGCTTAGGGCTGTACTTCTTCGTCGGCAAGGGCTTGGGCGAACGCTGGCCCGCGATGACGGACGTACCCGCTCTGGTACGCGGCTTCACCGCCGTGGAAGTGCCTGTTCTATCCCGCCTGCCCGTGGCGGGCAAGGCGTTGTTCTCCCATAACGTCCTGGTTTACCTGGGCGTCCTCATCGCGGCGCTGGCGTGGTGGTACCTGAACTACACCAAAACTGGCCTGCGCCTGCGCGCCGTAGGCGAGAACCCTGCCGCCGCCGATTCCGTCGGCGTCAACATCCAGCTGTACAAGTACGTCCACCTCATCGCAGGCTCCGGCATCATGGGTCTGGGCGGGTTCTACATGGCCCTGAACATGAGCGGTTCCTTCGAAGGCTCCAACTGCTGGATCAACGGCTACGGGTGGATCGCCATCGCGCTGGTCATCTTCGCGAACTGGAACCCTCTGCTCGCCATCCTGGGCACGCTGGTGTTCGGGTTTTTCAACACGCTCCAGATCTACGCCGGAGCGTTAGCGGGCGCGTTCCCCGGCGCGTTGGGCTGGCTGAACGCCCTGCCGCCGCAGATGTTCAAAGCCCTGCCGTTCCTCATCACCGCGGTGGTGCTGATCGCCACCTCCGTGCGCAAACGGGAAGGTCCCGGTCAACCCGCCTCCCTCGGCCTGAACTACTTCCGTGAGGAACGCTGAACATAAACCGGTCATAAAAACTGTATTCTCCCCTGAAGGGGGAGAATACAAAACGTTTCGTAAAAGCTGTATTCTCCCCCCGGAGGGGGGAGAATACAAAAAATTCTCGTTCCGTTTTACGAAACCGCTTGACGCAGCATATCGCTGGCTAGAATCCCGTAACCTCGGGTCGGGTCGTTCACCAGAACGTGCGTGACCGCACCGACTAACCGCCCGTTTTGCAGAATAGGACTCCCGCTCATCCCCTGCACAATACCGCCGGTCGCTTCCAGTAACTCCGGGTCCGTGATCTGCACCATCAAACTCCGCCCGTTGTTGTCCGCGCTGCTGACGTGGGTGATCTGAATGTCGAATTGCTCCACCTCATCCCCCCGGATGTTGGAGAGAATCACCGCGTCGCCGACTTGTATCTGCTCTCTGGTCGCAATCTCCACCGCTTCCGCACCCCGCGCCGCGGCAGGGTCCGACAGCACCCCGAAGATTCCACGTTCCGTGTTGGCGTACAGCGCGCCTAAGTCCTGCCGGAGGTCGAACTGCCCGTGCAGTTCCCCCGGATGCCCGCTGACGCCCTTCTTCACCTCCGAGACCGTGGCCTTCATGATGCTGCCCGACTCCAGCGGCATAAGCTGCGCCGTGTCCACGTCGTTGATGCCGTGGCCTAACGCCGCGAACACCCCGCTGGCCGGGTCGTAGAAGGTCATCGTGCCGATGCCCGCCATCGAGTCCCGCAGCCAGACGCCCAGTTGAAACACCCCTTGGTTGTTCTCCACCGGCGCGGCGGTCAACTGTACCTGCTTCTGACCGCGCATGGCCTGGATCGCTAACGGCGAACCGCCGTGTTCACTGACGGCGTCCTGGATCTGTTCGATGGTGTCGACCTCGTCGCCGTCCACGTGGGTGATGATATCGCCTGCTTTCAGGCCGCAGTCCCGGCCGGGGTACTGCGCGCCCTGTTCCGTGTCCACCGGGGACAGCCCGACGACCAGTACGCCGTCCGAGAACAGCTTAATCCCTACCGCCCGGCCTAACGGCACGACTTTGTTCCCGCTGGTCTCCGCCGCCGCCTGCGCGCCGGAGACCGGCCGGGGTACGTCCAGCTCCGCCGGCGCAAGCGCGGACGCCGCCCGGACCGGCGCGTTCCGCAGCGTCACCGCCAGCAGCAACACCGCCGCGATGCCTGCAAGCAGCCCGGCCAGGCCCGGGCCATTTTTCTGTCTTGCTTCTTGTTCCATGCTCACACCCCCTTTTGCGAGTTCCCGCGAAAAAATTGGAAAAAATGCGGGACAGGCGGCACGTTCTGCCGCCCGCTCTAACATTATGGCCGGGAACGCGCCGCTTCAACCGTGGGGAGCTATTCCAACCTTTCCAATTCCGCGCTGGACGGCGCGGAGGGCGGGCTTTCCAAATTTTTCCAGCTCCAGCCCTTCGGGGGAGAAGACAGCTTTTATGATTTTCGGGGAGGCTTCCGTTCTTTGTCCGGCTCCGGGGCGAACAGCTCCCGCAGGCCGAGCAGGAGCAGGAACCCGCCGAAGCATTTCCGCAGCAGGTCCACGTCCAGCCCAGCGGCGACCCAGGACGACAGCGCGGCGCAGATCAACCCGGCGGCAATCGCAGGCGGAAGGACGTCGCGTTGCAGGAAGCCGTTTTTTCTGTGGGCGGGCAGGGCCATCAGACCGGCGGGGAGGAAGTAGAGCAGATTGATCCCCTGGGCGAGCCGCTGGTCCAAACCGGCGAAGGCGGTCATATAGATCAGGAGCAGCGTCCCGCCGCCGACGCCGAAGCCGGACAGCACGCCTGTGACGGCGCCCGCGGCGAAGGGGAGCAGCCAGGCGGTCACAGCAGACATCGGGTTCCTCCGTAGAGCAGCAGCAGGCCGAACCCCCGCCGCAGCCAAGGGAGCTGGACGCCTTTGAACCACCGGCCCCCGGCCCAGCCCCCTAACGCGCCGCCCAGCAGGTAAGGCAGGGCGGTTTGGAGGTCCAGCCCGCCCCGCCAGAAATAGACGCCCGCGGACAACGCGCACAGAGGCAATATGATTGCCACGGACGTGGCGAAGGCTTGTTTCCGTTCCAGACCGCCCAGCCGTACCAGGAGCGGGACCAGAATGGAACCGCCTCCGCCGCCGAAAAAACCGTTCGCCAATCCTGCCGCGGCTCCAGCCGCCCAGAAACGCCATGATCTTTCCATTGGATCGCCTCCCGTCCCTCTCATGTTTCCCCGGAAAGCGGAAAAAAAACCGCCCCGCTGCGCGAAACGCAGCGAGGCGGTTTTTTTCGATTGTTTACATGGCGTCCTTGTCGATGACGTGCGCTTTCAGCAGGTTGGTGTAGCCGCTGCGGCCCAAGGGGACGCCTGCGGTAATGACCACGGTGTCGCCGTTCTGGACCAGCCCTTCTTTCAGGGCGACCTCGGCGGACAGCGAGAAGATCCGGTCGGTGGAGTTGACCTCTCCGGTGAGGAAGGGGATCACGCCCCAGGAAATATTCAGCTGACGGCGGACTTTCTCGTGCATAGTCAGGGCGGCGATGGGGCAGGCGGGCCGGAACCGGCAGATCATCCGCGCGCTGCGGCCGGAGTTGGTCGCGGCGAGGATCGCTTTCGCGTCCAGGTCCTTGGCGGTCAGGCAGCAGGTGTGGGTGATGGCGTCGTTGATGTCGGACGTGGGAAGCACGCGCTGTTTCTGGAACTGACGCCAGTAGTCGATGGCGTTTTCGGTCTCGGTGACGATGCCCACCATAGACTGGAGCGCTTCCACAGGGTACTTTCCGCCGGCGGTCTCGCCGGAGAGCATGACGCAGCTGGTGCCGTCGTAGACCGCGTTGGCCACGTCGGAGACTTCCGCGCGGGTGGGGCGGGGGTTGCGGATCATGGAGTCCAGCATTTGGGTGGCGGTAATGACGGGTTTCCCGGCCTGGAGACCCTTCCGGATCATCTGCTTTTGAAGTATGGGGACGCGGGCGGCGGGGATTTCCACGCCTAAGTCGCCGCGGGCGACCATGATGCCGTCGGCGGCTTCCAGGATCTCGTCCAGGTTATCTACGCCCTCTTGATTTTCGATCTTGGCGATGATCTTCACATCGCTGCCGCCGCATTCGCGGAGGACGTCCCGAACCGCTTGCACGTCGGCGGCGCGGCGCACGAAGGAGGCCGCGATGAAATCGAAGTCGTTTTCCACGCCGAACCGGATGTCGGCGATATCCCGTTCGGTCAAGGCGGGCAGTTGGATATGGACGCCGGGGATGTTGATGGACTTATTGGCGGAGAGCGTGCCGCCGTTTTCCACGGTGCAGATGATACGGGTATCCTCGATGCGGTCCACCCGGATGGCGACGAGGCCGTCGTCGATCAGGATCTCCTGACCGGGGGTCAATTCCTGATGCAGGTTGGGGTAAGTAACGGAGACCCAGCCCTGATTGCCTACGACGTCCTCGGTGGTCAGGGTGAAGGTGTCGCCGGTCTGGAGGGTGATGGACTTCTCCTCGAAGCTCTTGATGCGGATTTCGGGGCCTTTGGTGTCCAGGATGGTGGCGACGGGGCGGCCCATAGCGTCCCGGACGGCTTTGAGCATATTCAGCCGTTCCAGGTGTTCGGCGTGGCTGCCGTGGGAGAAATTGAAGCGCGCTGCGTCCATACCGCCGCGGATCAGTTTCCGGATCAGCTCGGCGTCGTCCACAGCGGGGCCCAGCGTGCAGATTATTTTCGTTTTTCTTATCATCGTTAATCTCCTCCTCGGGATCGACTCGTTTGACTGTTCGTACACGCCCTATCATACAAGAAAATGCCGCGTTTGTGTAGAAGTGAATTTACATAAAATTCCTCCCTTCTCCACTGGAAAAATCCGTCAGATTCAAGCCAGGCCCAGCCCGTAGACCCGGTTGGCGTTCTGGAAGAAGACCTTCTCCCAGCAGGGCTCCGGGGTGAGGGCTTGGATGAATCCGATGTACTCCGCCAGGTTGACGATCGGCCAATCGGTGCCGTAGAGGATGTCGTCCCATTGGACGATGGCGGTCAGCCAGGCGCGCAGGAGAGAGACGTAACCGGCCTGTTCTTGGAGGTACTGTTCCAGGTGGAAGCGGCCTTCCAGGAGACCGGAGAGGTCGGCGGCGACGTTGGGGTTTTTCTCGACGACCGCGGCGGCGGCTTCCAGGAAGGGGTTGCCGAAGTGGCACATCACGAAACGTGTGCGGCGGTGATCGGCGGCGACTTCGTCCAAGGCCAGCGGGTGGCAGTACTTCAAGTGGGCGCGGGCGAAGGCGGTCAGGCCCATGTGGACCGCGACCGGTTTCTCGTACCGGGCGGCCAGCTGGTAGATCGGTTCGTAGACGGGGTCGGACAGCCAAATCTTGTTGTAGCCGGGGTAGAGCTTGACGCCACAGCAGCATTCCCGTTTCAGGTGGGCTTCGATTTGATCGGCCAGGTCCGGAATCACGCGTCCGCCGCCGTCCATCAGGACGCTGTCCAGACCGACGCAGTAGTGGAACAGGTCCGGGTATTGGTGGTCGGACACGTCCAGGCTCCGGTTGCCCATGACGACGCCGTGAACGATGTTCAGTTCCCGGTAGACCTGCGCCAAGTGTTCCGTGGAGTTCTCATGTCCCACCGCCCGCGCCATCGCGTCGGTGCGCGTATCGCGGGGGAACAGGTGCAAATGCGCGTCGATGATCTTCAAAGCGTTCCGCTCCTTTTCAAATTCCAAGCAATTTTTGGGCGTTTCCGCCTAAAATCGCGTCCAACTCGTCCGCTTCCAGGCCCACGGAACGCAGCCGGGCCAACTCCTCCGCCTGCCCGCCCCAGGGGCTGTCGGTGCCGAAGAGGACCCGATGCGCGCCGAACGTGCGGACCATACGGAGGAACGTTTCCCGTTCCATCAGCTTCAAGTCCGCCGGACCGTAGTAGCCGTCGCCCAGCGGCGTCAGCTCGCCCAGGGAGAAGGCGGTGTCCAGGAACACGCCGGTGTCCGCCAGCAGCTGTTCCGCCTCGTCCCAGCAACGCCAGCCTCCCATATGGGCCAGCACCAGCCGCACGGGACCGGTTTGATCGACGGCGCGGCGTATCATGGCGGGGGTGACGTTCCGCTTATCCGGGTATCCGACGTCCAAGCCCGCGTGGGTCACGACCAGCAGGTCCAATTCGCCGCAGCGTTCCAGGATGCGCAGGCAGCGCGGGTCGTCGAAATCGACGCCTTGGTAGACGGGGTGGAGCTTGATGCCCTTCAGGCCCAAGGCCGCGATGCGGTCCAGTTCGTGTTTCCAGTCGGGGTAATCGGGGTGCATACAGCCCAGGGAGAGGAGCTTTCGACCGGTTTGGTTCAGTTGAGCGGATGCGTCGTTGATGTGGGCGACCTGCCGGACGCTGGTGGCGACGGGCAGCACTAAGGAGTAATCCACGCCTGCGGCGGACATGGAGGCTTCCAGACCCGACCCGGTGCCGTCGGTGAACGGGTGGGTGTGGGACAGGTGCTTCAGCTTATCCAGCGTAGGCGCGGCTATGTTATCCGGAAACGTGTGGGTGTGGAAGTCGATTATCATAAGGAGGACCCCTTTGCGTTGAGATGGGACAGGAAAACCTGTGGCAGCAAGTATAGCATACCACAGGTTTCGGGAAATGGGAAGAGTTTTACGGTTACGTTCGCCGCACAAAGCGCGGATACTCCCCCGAAAAAGCCCGGATACTCCCCCGAAGGGGGAGTATCCTCTAAAAACATTTTCTCACTGCCGTTCACCCAAGGCTTGGCTTTGGCTGACCAGGACCTTCTGGTCGTAGCAGGAGAAGGCGTCGTCGACCAATTTTTTGGCGGGCTTGGCGGTGAAGAGGGACACGACGGGGACGATGACGAGTCCGGCGATCATGCAGAACGCGCCGCAGTTGATGGGGGAGACCAGCAGCGCGGGGAAGTAGGCTTTCAGCGGGGAGATATCGGCGAGCATGACCACGGTGGAGAAGAGGAAGCTGCACCAGCAAGCGATTTTAGTTGCGCCTTTCCAGTAGAGGCCGTAGAGGAAGGGAGCGAGGAAGGCTCCGGCGAGCGCGCCCCAGCTGACGCCCATGAGCTGGGCGATGAAGGTGACGCTGGAGCGGTACTGGATGATGGCGAGGACGACGGAGATGGCGATAAAGACGACGATGAGGCAGCGCATGATGAAGACTTGTTGTTTCTCGTCCATTTTTTTGATGACGTGGCCTTTGAGGAGGTCGAGGGTGAGGGTGGAACTGGAGGTGAGGACGAGGGAGCTGAGGGTAGACATCGAGGCGGAGAGGACGAGGATGACGACGACGGCGAGGAGGATGTCAGGCAGACCGGAGAGCATCGCGGGGATGACGGCGTCGAAGCCGCCCACCGGGGTACCGGATTCCGTGACGCCGACGACGTCGGCGAAGAGGCGGCCGAACCCGCCGAGGAAGTAGCAGCCGCCTGCGACGACCATCGCGAAGAGGGTGGAGATGACGGTGCCGGTGTTGATGGACTTTTCGCTTTTGATGGCGTAGAACTTCTGGACCATCTGGGGGAGGCCCCAGGTGCCGAGGGAAGTCAGGATGACCACGCCTAAGAGGTTGACGGGGTCGGGGCCGAAGAAGGAGGCGAAGACGCCGGGGGCGTCCGCGACGGGACCGGCGGCGGTCTCGTTGGAGACCTTGGCGAGGTTCTCCAGGGCGTGCAGGAAACCGCCCTGACTGTTCAGCACGGCGACGATGACCGCGCTGATGCCGAAGAGCATGATGATGCCCTGGATAAAGTCGTTGATGGCGGTGGCCATGTAGCCGCC
>CANDKT010000068.1 GCA_947385365.1 uncultured Bacillota bacterium
GGCTTTCCCCGCCTCATGCGCCATTCCGGCGACCTTCGTGTCCTGCTCCGTGACCCCCTCCTGAGCGTCGATCAGAATCAGACACACATCGCTCCGTTCCACCGCCATCGTCGCCCGTAAAACCGAAAACTTCTCGATCCGGTCGTCGACGCGCGACTTCTTCCGCATCCCCGCGGTGTCGATAAAACGGTACTTTCCCTTCTCGTTCTCAAAGTAGCTGTCCACCGCGTCCCGCGTGGTTCCCGCTACGTTCGAGACGATCACACGCTCCTGACCCAAAATCCGGTTCACTAAAGAGGACTTCCCTACATTCGGCTTCCCGATGACCGCCACTTTGATGGCGTCGTCCTCCTCTTCGTCCTCGGACTCCGGCGGGAAATGCGCAAAACACGCGTCCAGCAAATCACCCGTTCCATGCCCGTGAATGGCCGAAACCGCAATCGGGTCCCCTAACCCCAAGTTGTAGAACTCGTAGACGTCCGGGTTCTCCCGGCCCACCTGATCGGCTTTGTTCACCGCCAAGACCACCGGCTTCCGCGACCGCAACAGCATGTTCGCAACATCCTGATCCGCCGCGGTCAGCCCGGTCTTCACATCGCACACGAAAACAATCACTGCCGCGCTCTGAATCGCAATCTCCGCCTGCTCCCGCATAAATGACAGAATCTCATCGTCGGTCCCCGGCTCAATCCCGCCCGTGTCCACGATATCAAATACCCGGTTCCTCCACTCGCACTGCGCGTACAGACGGTCCCGCGTCACACCCGGCGTGTCCTCCACGATAGACAGCCGCTGTCCGCACAGCTTGTTGAACAGCATGGACTTGCCCACATTGGGCCGCCCCACAATCGCTACTAACGGTCTCATATGCTCCACTTCCTTTACGGATTGTAACGGTAAAATTCCTCGTTCTCCCAAGCGGCCCGCTGCATATCCGCCGTGGGCGTAATGCCCAGCATGGCGTCCAGCAGTTCGTACCCGTCCTGCGGCACCGGGACCACGGAAACGTTCAGTTCCCGCTCCACATCGTCCACGCTCACGTCGTCCAAAAACACCCGCTCGCCGGACCGGAGCATACTCGACGGGATCAGTAACCGTTCCCCTAACGCCTTCCCTCGAAGCTGTTCCAGCAGATCGCCGCCGGTCACCAGTCCGGCCACCGTGATCGTCTCGCCAAAAAAGCGGTTCACAATCGGGTACACCGTCCCCTCTATTGTGCCGCACCTGTCCCGCGCCATACCAACTAACCGCCTCAGAAACGGCGCCGCCGATACCCCCGTCGCAATCGCAAACGGCGCGGTCCCTTCCAATTCCTCCGGCTCCATCAGGTCCAACGCTCTGGAAAACTCCCGCGTCAGCAGCGTCAGCATCCCAACCCCGTTGTCCAACTGCGTGAACTCCTCAAAATATTCCTCCGACGGCAGTTCCCGCCCGGCCAACAGGTAGAACTCATCCGAACACCACGCCAACCGCGTTCCCTTTGCCTCCAAATGCCGCGCCGCGAACGCCTCCACCTGTTCAATCAGCGCCGCCGCCGTCTCCTTCGTGTAGCCCTCCAGCGGGTAAAGCCCCTCCCGATACCGGGTCAGGCCCACCGGAACCACCGAAACACTGTTCACCGCCGGGTACATGGCCGCCAAGTCTGTCAACGTCCGTTCCAACGCCGGACCGTCGTTTATCCCCGGACAGGACACAATCTGACAGTTCATCGTAATCCCATGCGCCGCGAAACGCTCCATCACATCAATGCCCGCGCCTGCCTTCGGATTGCGCAGCATCTCTACCCGCAACGCACGGTCCGTCGTGTGGACCGACACGTTGATCGGCGAGATCCGCAGGTCTATGATCCGCTGTACCTCCCGCGCCGAGAGGTTCGTCAACGTCAAGTAATTTCCCATCAGAAAACTCAGCCGGGCGTCGTCGTCCTTGAAATACAAGCTCTTCCTCAACCCCGGCGGCATCTGGTCCACAAAACAGAAAATGCACTGGTTCGCGCAGGAACGCGCCCGGTCCATCAGATACGTCCCGAACTCCAGCCCTAAGTCTTCCCCCTCCTGCTTGCGGACCCGTACCGTTCGGCTCTCCCCGCCGTCCCCGCGGAGCGTCAGCTCCAGCCGGGGCTCGTAGCCATAGAACTTATAGTCCAGCACGTCGAGGATCGGATGCCCGTTGATGTGCGTCAGCGTCTCCCCGACCCGGACCCCTGCCCGATACGCCGGACTTCTCGGCTCCACCGCCCGTATCTCCGTCATGCTCAAAGCCTCCGCCCCCTCGCCTTCTTCCATATCCTACATTCTACAATAGGAACCGAACGATTGCAAGGGAGCGAATAAAAAACTCCCTTCCCCTTTTGCGCCGCGGTTCGTCAAAATAACGAGACAGGCCGTTATCCGTCACGGATAACGGCCCAATCCATTCCAGTTATAGCTTCAGCTTATACCGCAAAAGGTGATAAGGATGTCCATCTTTGCTGTCTACCTTCGCCGTTGAAGAAATCAACGAAAAGCCGTATGATGTCGCGAGTCGGTTCGACGCCGTGTTTTCATCCCTCGCTGAGTAAAGAAACTCTGTTGCTCCAAATCGTTCCCTGCAATACTGAACCAAGCCTTGAAGAATCTGTTTGCCAAATCCTTTCCCAATATAATTGGGGCCTAAACAGATCCCGGCCTCCTGATAGACGTAAGGTTCAAGCCTTTCCACACCGGCAAACCCAATCGCCTGACCGCTCGATTTTTCGTAAACGAGGTAGGTGTCATGCTCTTTCTGAAACGCGATGGTTTTCATCATCCTTATCTTCGCGGCTTCTTCGCTGGTGGTAACAGCCCACTCCATATACCTTGCGCTCTCCGGCTGTGACCAAACGTTGCGGTACATTTCCTCCCAGTCCAAAAACTTCGCCTTATCTAAAATAAGGCTTTCTGTTTCGATCATCTTCCAGTGCCTCCGATTCCGCTCAACGCCGCCTGAATCGCTTGGACCATACTTTTCGCGGAAGTCTCCTGGGCGGTCCAAACCGGCGCGTCCGTCCGGCTCCGGAGCTTCTGAGCCGTCACCGCTCCGATGCACACGCACGGAATCCAGGACGGAATCTCGCCGTACTGCTCCCAGAACCGCTCCACCCCGCCCGCGCTGGCAAAGCTCAGGCAATCCAACGCCGGAAGCTCCTTCCAAAGCGGGTCCGTTCTCAATCGGTAAACCCCTAGGTCCCGCACCTTGAAACCGCCCGATTCCAATAAACGCGGCAGCTCCCGCGAACCTTGCGCGGAGCGGTACAAAAGCACATCCTCCCCCGGCTCCGCCGCCGCGCACAACGCCAGTCCAAGCCCTCGACTGGTATGCTCCTCTGGACACAGGTCCGGGCGGATGCCTCGGGCGGCGACAGCCGCGCCTGTCCCCGGCCCGATTACTGCAAATCTCCGGCGCGCCATGCTTCGGATGTCCCGCCCCTCCCGCTCCAGCTGACGGAAAAACAGCTCCACACCGTTCGCACTGGTCAGAACAATCCAGCCCGGACTTTCCAAACCCGCAGGCAGCTCCACCGAAACTTCCTCCAACACCAACCGAATGGGCCGGATCACATACGCGCCAAGCTCTTCCAACTCCCGCCGCAGCTTGCCCGCCATGACGTCCGTCCCAACAACGCCTATCCGCTTCCCCTCTAACGGGCGGCTCAGCGGAGCGCGTAGGTCCATCGCCGCCGTCGGGCCGATCACGATCACCGCAGGCGACAGCACCGTAACCGCTTTCTCCACAATGTCCGCCAACGTCCCCCGCGCCTCTGCCCGATATGGGGAATTTCCTCCAGACAGGACCGCTGCGGGCGTGTCCGGAGACTTCCCGGCCCGCAACAGCCCCTGTACGATCTTGGGCAGCTGCTCCAAGCCCATGAGAAAAATTAACGTTCCCTCTAAACCTGCCAGCCGCTCCAATTCCTCCAAGTTCGCCTTCTCCGCTGTCCGGGCGGTGACTACGTGGAAACTTCGGCCCACCCCTCTGTGCGTGACCGGCACGCCCGCAGCCGCAGGAATCGCAATCGCCGAAGATACCCCAGGCACGATCTCATACAAAACCCCAGCGGCGGCCAACGCTTGCGCCTCCTCCCCGCCCCGGCCAAAAACCAACGGGTCTCCGCCCTTCAAGCGTACCACCCGGAGTCCCCTCCGGGCCAAACAAATCAACCGCTCCGAGATCTCCGCCTGCTCCGCGCCGCGCCGCCCGCCACGCTTGCCCATGTAATAACGCTCCGCGCCTGCCGGAATCAGCCCTAACAGCTCCGGGTCAATCAAATCGTCGTAAACAACCGCCCCGCAGGTTTGCAGACGCTCCCGTCCCCGCACCGTTATCAGGTCCGCGCTCCCGCAGCCAGCCCCTACCAGAGATACAAACCCAGACTTCATGCCGTCCACCTCTCCCAAACCGTTCTTCCTACTCTGCAATGACGCGCTCCGTTTCCTCCCGCGTCAGCGGCCTGCCCGCCGCCAGCCCAGCACAAAACAGTTCCCGGAACAACGCCGCACGCCGGGCGCTTTCCGGGACCCACGCTTTCAGCTCCGGACGCATGGACTCCAACCAACTCAAAATGTCCTCCAAACCGTCCGGAAGCAGTTCCTCGATCTCCTCCTTCAGCCAGACCGCCGCCGTGGGACTGCTGCCGCCCGTGGAAATGCCGACGGACAGTTCCCCGCGCTTGACCAACGCCGGAAACAAAAACGTACACGCCTGCTTGTCATCCACTACGTTCACCGGTATGCTCCGCTCCCGGCATAGACGCGCGACCTCATGGTTCGTCTCCGTATCCCCGGTCGCCGCGATTACAAACGCCATCCCTTCCAGATCTCCCGGCGCGAAAACCCGCCGTTCCAACTGCAGCCCCGGTATCGACCGCAACGCTTCGTTCAGCTCCGGCGCGACTACCGTCAGCCTCGGCCCGTAGGGCAGCAGCTTCTCCACCTTCCGGACCGCTACCGCTCCGCCTCCCACGATCAACCCTGCACTGCCGGACAACTCCACGAAAAAGGGAAAATATCCCATCCGATCCACCTCAAAAAAACGCGCCCCTGCTTGATGACCGCAGGGGCGCGGCGTATATCGCTTACAGATAGGACGCGGCCAGACGGTCCAGCGCCTCCGGGTCAGCCTGCTTCCAGGCTGTAAAGTCCTTCCCGCTGTCCGCCACCGCGCGGCCCAGCGCAACTAAAAATGCCGGAATATCCTTCTCCAGCATCACGCCGACTTCCCGGCCCATAGCCTCCTCACCCTGACGGTCGCTGCCGTTGACGAACAGCGTGAACGCCGATTGCGGCTTGCCTTCCACCAGCTTGGACGCCCCGCGGAACCCTAACACGCCGGTCTGGTGCGTGCCGCAGGACGACGGACAGCCCGAAATGTGGACCTGCGGCAACGCGCCGTCCGGCAATCCCGCCTGCCGCACCGCCTCCACACAAGCCGCCAGCAACGCTTGCGAATCCCGCATCCCGACCTGACAGGTCGAACCGCCTATGCAGCTCACGGACGTCTCAAACAAACTCCGGGCGCTGTCCGCCTCGGTCAACGCCAGCACCTTCTGTGCCTGCGAACCGGTCAGATTGACGATATAGGCGCTCTCGTCCGGGGACAGACGCATCTCCGCCCCATCCATCTCCGCCAGCGCGTCGCTGAGCGCGCATAACGTCTCCAAGTCCGGCTGCCCGCCCAAGGGGTGCCAGACCACCGCGTACCGCCCCGGCTGCTTCTGCTCGATCACCCGAGGTCCTGAAGCCGTGCTTCCATCCCCGCTCAAGCTGGCGAGACCTTCCGCCTGAACGATGTCCAGGTCTTCCCCGGACGCCAAAACTTCCGCCAGTTTCTCCCCGAACGCCTTCGCGTAAGCCTCCGGGCCGCCCAGCGCGTCCTGCATATAACGGGTGCGGGCTTTCCCGCGGTTCTCGTAGTTGCCATAGGCGCGGAACGTCAGCCACATCGCCTTGACGTAGTACAGGATCTTCCGCGGCTCTACCGCCTCCGCTACCTTCACGCCAAATCGCGGGTTGTTGCCTAACCCTCCCGCGCTGTACACGTCAAACGTGCCGTCCGCCCGCGCCACAAACCCTAAATCCCGGTATGTGGCATGGGTCACGTTCTCCGGCGAGTTGGAGAACCCAACTTTCAGCTTCCGGGGCATCTTCTCCGCCTTGATGAAGTGCATCAGGTAGTCTCCGGCGGCCTCCGCCCAGGGAAGCACATCAAAATATTCTCCCTTCTCCACGCCCGACAGCGGAGAACACATCACGTTCCGCGGAAAGTCACCGCCGCCGCCCATCGTCACGATCCCGCAGTCCAACGCCTGCTCCATGAGCGCGAAGACCGTCTCCGGCTGGAGGTCATGGAACTGGATCGTCTGGCAGGTGGTGAAGTGCGCGCGCGGCACCGGGTAGTTCCGAATTGCTTGGGCTACAAAGGCCAGCTTCTCCCGCGTGACCCGCCCTGCCGTCATGCGCAGACGCAGCATACTGGCTTTCCCGCCCTTCTGCGCGTAGCTGCCGTACAGGCCCGAAAAGCCTTTGTATGCGCCTTTGTCCAGCTCTCCAGCGTAAAACGCCTCCGTCTTTTCCCGGAACGCAGGCAACTCCTGCTTCCAGCTCTGAGGGTCGATTCTTTTCACTGTAACCATCCTTTCCGCCCTGTACCGCTTGGCCAGCAGCGTGTATTTCCGGTTCGCCTACCCGGTATTATAGCACACCGTTCCGCTGGCTTACAAGTGCCTCCGCGCCATTTCTCCAATTTTTCAGTTCTCCCTGAAAGAGAAGGAAAACGGGCTTGTCCAATCCGGCCCGCTTGTGTTACAATGTCCCAAACGGAACAGGCTTCTCAGCCAACGGAAAGGAACGTCATTTTATGAGCATTACAAGATCCGGCATCATCACCATCTGCGGCCGTCCCAACGTGGGCAAGTCCACCTTGACCAACGCCTTAGTGGGCGAAAAAGTCGCCATCGTCACCAACAAGCCCCAAACGACCCGAACCCGTATCTGCGGCGTGCTGAACCGAGGCGAATGCCAGTTCGTCTTCGTGGACACCCCTGGCCTGCATAAGGCCCGTACCCGCCTGGGCGACTACATGGTCAACGTCGTGAAAGAGAGCGTGGCCGATGTGGACGCCGTGCTGCTGCTGGTGGAGCCGATCCCCAACGTGGGGACTCCGGAACAGCAGCTCATCGACCGCATCAAAACCCTGCGCTGTCCCTCCGTCCTCGCCGTCAATAAGACCGATACCCTCCCCAAAAAGGAAGCCCTCCTGGAAGTCATCGCCGCTTACAGCGCCGTCCATGACTTCACCGCCGTCGTCCCGCTCTCCGCCCGCACCGGGCAGGGCGTCCCCGAACTGCTGGACATCCTGGAAGGCTTCCTCCCTACCGGCCCGCAGCTGTTCCCCGACGGTATGGCCTCCGATCAGCCGGAACGCCAGATGATGGCCGAAATCTTACGCGAAAAATTGCTCCTCTGCCTGGATAAGGAGATCCCTCACGGCACCGCCGTCGAAATCACCCGCTTCGCGGAACGCGACGACGAGGTGATCGAGGTGGAAGCCTCCATCTACTGCGAAAAGAACAGCCACAAGGGCATCATCATCGGCAAAGGCGGCGGTATGCTGAAAAAGGTCTCCACCCTCGCCCGGCAGGATATGGAACGCTTCCTGGGCGCGAAAGTCTACCTCCAGACCTGGGTCAAGGTCAAGGAGAATTGGCGCGATAACCCCGCCGCAATCCAGAACTTCGGCTACCACGCGGACCTGTAAACCCCTACGCCTTGGGCAGAAAATAGGCCGTCAGCAGATCCACACACGCCCCGTAAGACCGCATCCCTAACACCTGGTCGTTGCTCTTCAAAAACGCGTCGTAAACCTGTTCCGCGGAGTCCTCCACCGGCGACGATAACGCCGCCCAATACTCGTTGTTGTCCCGCCAGTCGATGGCCAGCTCCTCTGTAAAGTATTCCCCCGCTACCCCATACCACGCCTCCGAAGAAACCGGATACAGCGCGTTACACAGGTGAATCAACCCCATCAGATAGCCGGAATACTGAAACACCACGTCCTCACAAGTAGCCGCCGCCGTAATGCCTGCAAAATTGGCCTCCAACTCCGACGCGACCATCCGCTGATGCGCCATCTCATGGGCAATCGTGGCCGGGACTAAACACGCCGGGGCGTCTATGTTCACATTAGCTTCCCCCGTGAAGGGGAAGTACATTCCAGTAAAACCTAACAGGCTCTGAAGCCGGGAAAATAAATACAACGGTTTGGCGTTGACCTCCTCCATCGCCAAACACGGGAACTCCTCCTCCAACTTCCGGTACACGGCGCAGCTTTCCCGGAAGTACCGGGTCAGGTCCGCGTCAAAATGCCCCTCCGCGTCCCGCGGGACCTGTCCGGACAAGGCCGCCGCCTGCCGGGCAAAGTATCCCGTCACTGCGGTCAGCTCCTCCACCGAACAGGGCCGGACCTCTAAACCGCTTCGCTCCGTGAAGGTCGAGGCGTAATACGCCGCGTTCCACATCCAATCCAGCCCCGCCAGCAGCCATAACCACACTGCGGCCAGCGTCAGCAATCGCCGGAACAGCAGCCTCCCGCCGCGTTCCCGCCACGCCAGCACGACCGCGCGGATCAACCAGAACACGCTCCCCAATCCTGCCACAAGAATCAGCAGCTCCATCCCGGAAAACGGCACTACAGACCAAATCCGCCCCAAACCTTGCTCCACCGGAGCCATCACTCCAAATACCCACACGTCCATGACCGCGCGGTTCCCTTTCAGCAGCCCAAACAACGCCAGTAGCCCGACTGGTAAACTCAACGCCGCCACCAGCCCCCAGCTGATCGTTCCTTTCGTCTTCGTCTTCATTGATCTCCCCGTCCTCCCGCTCCATCCTCCCACAACACCGGCCCGCTGGTCCACTCCAGCCCTCCAGGCCGGAGCGTGGGAAAGCAGAGCGCAAATAAATCAGTAAACCGCTCCTCTAAGCCAAACAGAGCCTGCGCCTCCAGAGAAAACCGGCGGAACGTCTTGTCATGGATGTGGGCGGCTTTGACAAAAAAGGGCAGGGACGTGTTCCGGTTCATCTCTTTCAGCAGCGCCTGCCCCCGCCGGTTGAACCCCAATACCCGGATGTAGAGCGGCGCGGCGGGGATATCCGTTTCGCGAAGTCCCAGAAAGGCGTACAGCGCCAGCCGCCGTACCCTGGCATGGGCATAGCTCCGGGTCTTGGTCAAAGCGTACAGTTCCTCCAACCCCGACGCCCGGTGGGCCGCGCGCAACAGCCGCGCCGCTAACCCGTTCCCTCCGTCCGGGAGTCCTTCCGCCTCCGCCTGCGTCATGGTCCGCAGACGGGCCAATATGGCCCGTTCACACCACTTCATATCCGCCGCCTCCCCCGTCCAGGTCACGGGAAGGAACGCTTCCGCGCGCTCCCCCTCCCCCGCCCGAATCCACCGGCGCAGTTCGGAAGCAGACGCGAACCCTTCCAACGTCTCCCCGTCGTGGGCCGCGCCCCGGCGAGGCACCGTCACTACGTCCATCCCCGTGGGCAGGGATCGCAGATACTCCACGCCTAAATTATTATTCGGGCCGTCCAGCAGAACAGCCGCCTCCGTCCCCATCAACCGCTCCACCGCGCTCCGGCGGCTCTGCGCAAAGGAACGCTTCGGGTCCAGCTCCCGGCGCAAGGCGTGGGGAAACTCCGGCCCGTTGAGACACCGCGCCAATTCCCGCAAGGGCGCGATCTCCCCGCACTCGCTGCCGAAGGACAGCACATCCACCACCCCGGACGCCGCCAGAAGCGTCACCGCAGCTTTCGCGAAGCCCTCGGCGGAAGACGCCGCCCACACCGTGGGCAGCTCCAACACCAAGTCCGCCCCTCCAGCCAACGCCATCCCAGCACGCGTCCACTTGTCCGTCAAGGCGCACTCGCCCCGCTGTACCCAGTTCCCGCTCATGACTGCCACGACCGCGGTATCCGTCCCCAACCGCCGCCTGGTCTCCGCAATGTGCCACGCGTGCCCGGCATGAAACGGGTTGTACTCCGCCACGATTCCCGCCACCCGCATCCTCAACGCCCCCTTGACCAGAAATTTTTGGAGTTTTTCTCAAAAAACGGTTGTCCTTCCGGCGCGAAAGCGGTAAAATAACAGTACGGAAGGGGCCGTATTTTATTGTAATACATCCCCACTGTGCAAGGCAAGTACAAAACCTTGTAAATTTTGATGGACGAAGGAGACGATTCCCATGAATATCCTGGTTATCAATGCCGGAAGCTCTTCCCTGAAATACCAGCTGCTCAACCCCGAAACGCAGGAGGTGCTGGCGAAAGGTCTGTGTGAGCGCATCGGCATCGACGGCAAGTTCACCTACAAGCCCACCGGTAAGCAGGCCGTCAAAGAAGCGGACGTCGCTATGCCGACCCACAACGAGGCCATCCAGGCCGTGCTGAACGCCTTGGTCGACCCCGCCAACGGCGTCATCGGCTCTATGGCCGAGATCGACGCCGTCGGACACCGCGTCGTCCACGGCGGCGAGAAGTTCGCCCGCTCCGTCCGCATCACCGACGAGGTCATGGCCGCTATCGAGGAATGCAACCCCTTGGCTCCCCTGCACAACCCCGCCAATATCATCGGGATCAAAGCCTGCCAGTCGCTGATGCCCGGCACCCCTATGGCCGCCGTCTTCGACACCGCGTTCCACCAGACCATGCCCCCCGTGGCCTACACCTACGCCCTGCCCTACGAGTACTACGAGACCGATAAAGTGCGCCGCTACGGCTTCCACGGCACCAGCCACAAGTACGTCACCCAACGCGCCGCCGTCATGCTGGGCAAGCCTCTGGAAGAACTGAAACTCATCTCCTGCCACCTGGGCAACGGCTCTTCCATCACCGCCGTGGACGGCGGGAAGTCTGTGGATACCTCTATGGGCTTCACCCCCCTGGCCGGTCTGCCTATGGGTACCCGTACCGGCGACATCGACGCCGGTATTCTGGAATACCTTATGGGCAAGTACGACATGGACATCAAGACTATGCTCAACGTTATGAACAAGAAGTCCGGCGTACAGGGCATTTCCGGCGTGTCCTCCGACTTCCGCGACCTGGAACAGGCCGCCTCCGAGGGCAACCAACGGGCCGCGCTGGCTCTGGAAGTGTTCGGCTACAGCGTGCGGAAGCTCATCGGCTCCTACGCCGCCGCGATGGGCGGTGTGGACGCCATCATCTTCACCGCCGGCGTGGGCGAAAATGACGGCGCGACGCGCGCCGCGGCTGTCAAGGGCTTGGAGTTCATGGGCGTGTGCATCGACCCGGAGAAAAATAAACTCCGCGGTGACGAGATCGACATATCCGCCGAAAACGCCGCCGTCCGCACGCTGGTCATCCCCACCAACGAAGAGCTGATGATCGCTATGGACACCGCCGCCATCGTCAACGGCTGATTCCTTGCGTCATGTTTGGCCTCACCCCCTTCGGGGGTGGGGCCTCTAAACGAACGTCCCGTCTGTCCTTCCGAACAGACGGGACGTTTTCTGTTTGTACGCCTCTTTCAGCTGAGCAGAGCGATGACCTCCTCGCCGGGGACCAACCGCCGGTGGGCTACGTCGTTGCGCAGCTCGTACAGCTGCTGGAGCCGGTCGCTCTGCTGCGGGGTCATTTTCAACTGACCCTGATTGCGAAAATGGTAGATGTTCCGCAGCTCGATGGAGTACAGGTCCCGGAACTCCTTGCCGTACTCGTCCTTGAACGGCAGCAGCTTCGTCAACCCGTCCGACAGCTCGTCCACTAAAACCTCCCGCCGGTCCTCCAGCTTGGGCTGCAAGACCTTCACCTGGACCCTGTGAATGACTCGGTTCAGGTCCGGCGCCGGTATGCCCAGCTCCTCCGCCAGACCGCCCGGGTCCAGTACCATACGCCGGGGCGATTGGAGCAGCTGAGGAATGTATTCCAAGTTCTCCCCCGCGATGCCTACCGCTAAGTAGCTGTAGTACATTTGCAGGTCCGCGGACGTGTTGGACTTCGCGGCCAGCTGCATGGCGAACAGGATGCGGTCAAAGGACGTGAAGTAGTCCTTGGTGGACAGCATTTTGACGTTCTGATACCGCTTGGTCCCCATGTTCCCCTGGCAGACGACCCGCAGGCCGGTCTTGAGCTTGGCCAGTTCGCTGCTGAACGCAGGCCACACCCGATCCTTCTGCTGGTCCAGATCGTAGATCCAAATGATGTGCGTCTCCAGCAGCTGATTGCCCCGAATGTACTCCGCCAAGGACTTGCCCGGCATATAGCGGGAGCGGGCCTCCGGGTTCAGACCGAAGATCAGGTTGTCCGGACTCATACCCCGCAGCTCCTCCGCGCTCCGGAACGTGATGTGCAGTTGGCTGTCCATCTCGCTGAGGTAGTCCTTCACTTGACAGTAGAGCGTCTGCGTCCAAGGCACCTCGCCCGTTAGCCACACGCCCTTCCCTCTGGAGAGCAGCTGGTCCTGCAAGTCCCACCGGAACTGTCTGGCCCCATGAATCTGTTCCCACCAGATGTCCTCGTCAAACATAACTGGCCGCCTCCTTCTCCATGATGCGCTCCAGCTCATCGTCCACCTCGCGCTCGTCGCCCAGCATATGCCGGAAACTGGCGCGGTTGAAGATGTAGCGGGTCTCGCTGTCCGTGACATGGGGGCGCAGGACGTTCAGGTCGACCAGCTCGCCCAGAAGGACGTCCACCTGCTCCTGGCTCAGCTCCACGATGGAGTGGATGTCCAGATCCTGGCACAAGGCGTACAGATCTTGCGCGGTGTAGCCGGAGGCGGCGTCCGCGGGACGCTCAAAGTGGCAGTGCGCCAAGGCGTAAGCCAGCGTCTTGTAGTAGCTCTTCTCCTGCGCGCTGTCGTCGTCCACGCCCAAGGTGATGTTGTACTTCTCCCGGATATTCTCCTGGAACTCCTTGTTCTTGAGCAGCGTGAGGATCTGCGCCTCCTCCAGCCAGTAGGGCGGACGCTCGTTGATGTCGCCCTGGTAGCCCTGACTGATGGCCTCCACCAACTCGTAACAGTAGTACTGAATCAGACCGGGGAAGTAGTTGGTCGACGAAAGAATCTGCGCGATGAGGTAGTCGTCCTCGGGCCGGATCTTGAAGCCCAGATAGGACAGAGGCAGTTCTACCAGTTCCCTCGCCTCGTGGAAGGGCAGGGGCTTCATGGTGATGGACGCCAGATGCGGGATGAGACTGTCATTGCTCTGGGCTTTCGTCTTGTAGAAGCGCATGACGTTATGCAGACCGGCCAGCACGAACTTGAAGCGGCCTGTGCTGCTCTGGATGCGCTTGAAATCGCCGATGGGCTCGTAGTTGCAGCCCTTCTTGCCGCAGTCCCGGAGGAACGCGTCCGCCTGGTCCAGCAGCAGCAGGAAGTTCTTCACGGGACGTTCCTCGCTGTTCATGCGGCGGATGATCCGGCGGGTCAGCTGATCCCAGCTGATGTTCTCCGCCTCCACGCCCGCCGGTTCCGACAAAAAACCTTCATCCAGGAGCATTTCGTAAATCTTCTGCGCGGTCTTCTCCACCGGCCAGTCCCGGATGTCCAGGTAAAAGGCCCACTGGCCTTCCTCCCGCACGTCCTTCAAGTTCCTGGCCCGCTGGAGCAGAGCGGTCTTGCCCAGCTGACGCCCGCCGTAGACGATATTGGCGCCGCCCGGGTCGATGATCGAGTTCAGCTCCCGCTGCCGCCCGATGAACATCTCCGGACACAGTTCCACGGTGCTGTTCTTCACGTAGGGGTTGCAGGAGTGGAAGGGCAGCGCGCACCGGAGCAGTACGTCCCAGCGTTCCTGCTGGGGGAACTCCGCCAGGTAGAAGAGCAGCACCCGGTCCAGGATCAGGTAGGGCGAGGTCTGGCTCTAGATCGGAAGAGCACACGTCTGAACTCCAGTCACAACAGGTTATCTC
>CANDKT010000069.1 GCA_947385365.1 uncultured Bacillota bacterium
TCCTCACCGGCGTGCTGGCCGATAAGGACTACCCCGCTATGATGGGCGAACTGCTCCCTCTCGCGGAACGCTTCGTCACCATCACGCCGGACAGCCCGCGGGCTATGCCCGCTCCCGCGCTGGCGGACTACCTGACCGGACAGGGCGCGCAAGCGTTCCCGTGCGGGACTACGGAAGAGGGGCTGAACCAAGCCCTGGCTCCCGCCGGTCCCGAGGACGCCGTGTGCGTCTGCGGCTCCCTGTACCTGATCGGCGAGGTGCGCCACTTGCTGGGCCTATGCTGAATCCGTCTCCGATTCCCGGGGGCGTCCGCAAAAAACGCAAAAAAAGTCTTGCATTTTAGGGAGAAGTCTGCTATGATGTCAGTCGAGGCTTTTTGAGCAAAAGTAATTTTCATAGCGAGGAGGTAAAGCAATATGGCTAAATGCGAGTTCTGCGACAAGGGCGTCACCTTCGGCATCCGGGTCTCCCACTCCCACCGGCGTTCCAACCGTACCTGGAAGCCCAACGTCAAGCGCGTGAAGGCTATCGTGAACGGTTCCCCCACTCACGTCTACGTCTGCACCCGATGCCTCCGCTCCAATAAAGTCACCCGCGCTGTGTAATGGAATAGGACACGGGTCCGGAACCCCCCGCTCCGCCCCGGCCAGAAAAGGCCCCGTCCGCCCGGCAGTATGACCGTCTCGTACCGCCCGGCAGACGGGGCGTTTTTTTCTGCGGAATCGCTTGGCGCATCTTGCAAGACGGCGGATTTTCGTCTATACTAGAGACAGCGCTCCCGGAGGCCGCGCCGCAGACCTCCGGAGCCGATCAAACGCAGGAAAGGAGCCGTTATGTCTGCTAATACGCGCAGCGTCAAGCTGGGAGAGATCATCCGCGAATTTCACTTGGAAATCCTACGCGGGGGGACCCGATACGAGGACGTCCCCCTCCACGTCGTGGACGTCAACCGTCCGGGGCTGCCTCTGTCCGGTTTCTTTGAACACTTCGATACCGAACGCCTCCTGCTCATCGGGCTGACCGAGAACGCCTTTCTGCTGGATATGACACCGGAACGCCGCCGGGAAAGCTTCGACCGGCTGCTGTCCTACCCGGTGCCTGCGCTCATCATCACCCGAGGTCTGGACGCCTTCCCCGAGTGTATGGAAATGGCCGAAAAATACGACCGCACCGTCCTGCGCACGCCAGAACAGACCTCCGCCTTCATGAGCGCGCTGATCGGGAGCCTGTTCAACCACCTGGCCCCCCGCACCACCTGCCCCGGCGTGATGATGGAGGTCTACGGCGAGGGCGTGCTGATCCAAGGCGAGTCCGGCGTCGGCAAAAGCGAGGTCGCCATCGAACTGCTCAAACGAGGCCACCGCCTGGTCGCCGACGACGCCGTGGAAATCAAACTCACCAATCACCGCACCTTGCAGGCGTTCGCCCATGAGTTGATCCAAGGCTACATGGAACTGCGCGGCATCGGTATCGTGGACGTCATCCGACTGCTGGGTATGGGCGCGTTCAAACTGTCCCAAGAGGTCGATCTGGTCGTCAGCCTGGAACTGTGGAAGGACGGCGCGGTCTACGACCGCTTCGGTCTGGACACCGCCTTCACCGAGATCTTAGGCATCCAGGTCCCCATCATCACGGTCCCGGTCAAGCCCGGACGGAACTTGGCCAGTATCGTGGAAGTGGCCGCTATGAACAACCGGAACCGTAAAATGGGACACAACGCGCCGCTGGAACTGAGTCAGCGTCTGGATCAGAACGCACAGCGGCAATTAGAGGAAATATCCAAAAAACAGGAAGGGGACGCATAATATGGGACATTATATCGGTATCGACGTGGGCGGCACCAATCTGGTGGCCGGACTGGTGGACGAGACAGGCCGCATCCTGGATAAGGTGAGCCACCCCGTGGACAAGAGCATGACAGCAGAAGCCCTGTGTTCCGAATTGGCCCGGCTCGCCCAAAAAGTCTGCGAGATGGGCGCGGTGGATTACAAGAACATCCTTGCGGTAGGCGTCGGCCTGCCCAGTCAGGTGGACAACGACAGCGGTATGGTAATCCGCTCAGCCAATATGCCCTTTGAAAACACGCCCTTCCGTCAGCTGTTCCAGAAGGAATGGGACATCCCTGTCTACCTGGGCAACGACGCCAATTGCGCCGCCATCGGCGAATACTGGGCTGGTGCCGCGAAAGACTGTAGCCCAGCCGTCGTCGTGACCTTAGGGACCGGCATCGGCGGCGGGCTGATTGTGGAAGGCAAACTGGTCGCCGGTTTCGCCGGTTCCGGCATGGAAGTGGGTCACATGATCATCCAGCCCAATGGCAACCTCTGCGGCTGCGGCAACCGGGGCTGCTGGGAACGGTACGGCTCCGCCACCGCCCTGATCCAGCTGACACAGCTGGAAATGGAACGGACCCCGGACAGCGTCCTCTGGGAACTGTGCGAGGGCGACCGCTACAAGGTCCAAGGCCGTACCGCCTTCCAAGGCGCGCGGCTGGGCGACCCGGCGGCAAAACGCGTGCTGAACGTCTACCTCCAAGGCTTGTCCATCGGCCTCATCAACCTCATCAATATCCTCCAGCCGGAGATCATCTGCCTGGGCGGCGGCATCAGCAACGCCGAAGACGATCTGCTCCTGGACCCCCTGCGCGAGCTGGTCGCCAAAGGCACCTTCGACAAGAGCAATCCAACCCGCTTGGAACGCGCCTCCTTGGGCAACGACGCCGGTGTCGTCGGCGCGGCCCTGCTGTGCAACTCCATCTAAACCGGACGCCGCCCTGCCTGCTAAAACGGAGCGGCCCCCTGCGGACCGCTCCCGTTTTTCCACGCACCCTATGAAATTTTCGCGTCCCCTATTCTATTCCCCCGCAAGATCTGCTATAATCACTTGAAACGCTGTTTCCTTCGCCCCGCCGCCGGAGGCGGGAGTCTTGCATCCGATGGGAGGCTTTATGGAACCACTGGAGGAACTGGAAAAACATCTTGCCAAAGAGTGCCCGGAACTGGAACTGCGCGCTTACGAGCCGATGGCCCGGCACACGACGTTCCGCATCGGCGGCCCGGCCCGGCTGATGGCCCTGCCCAAGACCCAGGCAGAGGTGAAAACGGCGGTCAAAACCGCCCGGGAACTGGGAATTGAGCCCTTCATTCTGGGCAACGGCTCCAACCTGCTGGTGGCGGACGAGGGATATCCCAGTTTTGTTCTAAAGCTGGGGGGACGTTATTCGGTCAACGAGCTGAACCGGGTGTGGGAAGCCAACCGCCTGCTGGTGACGGGCGGCGCAGTACTGCTGCCCCATCTGTCGGGCTGTGCCTTGGGGCGGAACCTCACCGGTCTGGAGTTTGCCAGCGGCATCCCCGGCAGCGTGGGCGGGGCCATCACCATGAACGCCGGGGCTTACGGCGGGGAGATCGCTCAGGTGCTGGAGTCCGTCACCTTCCTGGACGAGACGGAGAAGATCCGCACGCTTCCCGCCTCAGAGTGCGGCTTCGGCTATCGAAAAAGCATCTTTTCCCATCGGAAGTGTCTGATTCTGGAGGCCCGGTTCCAGCTGGAATGGGGGGACGGCTATGCGATCAAGGCCCGCATGGACGAGCTGGCCGCCAAACGAAAGGAGAAACAGCCCTTGGAGTACCCCAGCGCCGGGTCTATGTTCAAACGTCCGCCGGGACATTTCGCCGCCGCGCTCATCGATCAGTGCGGACTCAAGGGCCTGTCCGTAGGCGGCGCGCAGGTGTCGGAAAAACACGCCGGGTTCGTCGTCAATCGCGGCGGAGCTACCTGCCGGGACGTGCTGGCCCTGGTGGAGCTGGTCCAAGAACAGGTGTTGGCGCGGACCGGCGTGGAACTGGAACTGGAAGTCCAACGCCTGCAATGAATCGGCAACGCTCCCCCAGTCGCCGCCCGAAAGGGAAACGGCCCGTAGGGTCGGAGGGGGTCCAGAAACAAATAGGAGGCGCGGGAACTATGCGCGTAATATCCGGCTCCGCTCGGGGCAGACGGCTGAAGGAACTCTCCGGGATGGAGACCCGGCCCACGACCGATAAGGTCAAAGAGTCCCTGTTCAACATCATCCAGTTCGAACTGGCAGGCCGTCAGGTCCTGGACCTGTTCAGCGGCACCGGTCAGCTGGGCATCGAGGCCCTGTCCCGCGGCGCGGCTTCGTGTACCTTCGTGGACGCCCGCCGGGACGCCGCCGCTCTGGTACGGGAGAATATCGAACTGTGCGGCTTCCAGACCGCCGCGCGGGTCGTGCAAGGAGACGCCCTGTCCTTCCTGTCCGCCTGCCGGGAGAAGTTCGACGTGGTCCTGCTGGACCCGCCCTACCAGAGCAACCTGCTGGACCAGAGCCTGGCGGCTCTGGTCCGATTTGACATTCTCCGGGAATGTGGTATAATAGTGTGCGAAAGCGCCGCAGAGAAAACTTTGACGCCGCTGTCCCCCCCCTACGAACAGGGTCGGGAATACCGCTACGGCAAGATCAAACTGACCGTCTGCCGCCGGATCGGGAGGAACCCCCTATGAGTACCGCAATCTATCCCGGCAGCTTCGACCCTGTGACGCTGGGACACCTGAACATCATCAAACGCGCCGCAGCCTGCTTCGATAAGCTCATCGTGTGCGTAATGGTCAACTCCAAAAAACAGGGGATGTTCTCCCCCGAAGAACGCGTGGAATTGCTGCGCCGCTCCACCGCCCGCTTCCCCAACGTGGAAGTGGACTTCTCCAACGAGCTGCTGTCCCTGTACGCCAAACGCCGCCGCGCCCACGTGGTAGTGAAAGGTTTGCGGGCCGTGTCCGACTTCGAACAGGAAGTCCAGATGGCCGTCATCAATCGCAAGCTCAATCCCAGACTGGAGACCATGTTCCTCGCTTCCAGCGAGAAGTATACCTACCTCAGCTCCACCATCGTCAAGGAAATGGCCCGATACGGCGCCAATCTGGCCGATTTCGTCCCGCGGGAGATCGTGGACGACGTCAACCGGCGTATGAGCGAAATGCAGGGAAAGGAAGGATAGCTTATGGCAGGCAGTGTAGAAGAATTGCTGGATATGCTGTTTGAAATGATCGACAACGCCAGGAACGCCACCTTCGGTCGGGACCGCTGCGTCATCGAACGGGACCAGGCGCTGGACCTGATCGACGATATCCGCAGCCAGTTCCCCATCGAGCTGTCCGAAGCCCGGAAAGTTATGTCGACCCGAACCGAGCTAATCGCCGCCGCCCGTAGGGAGGCGGAAGCGATTCGAAAAAGCGCGGAAGACAAAGCCCGTCAGATTCTGGCCGAAGACGTCATCTCCCGCCAGGCAAAACAACGCGCCGCTGAGATGATCCAACAGGCCGAGGAACGCTGCCGGGAATTGAAACGCTCCGCCAACGAGTACTGCGAAGACGCCCTCCGCCGTACCGAGGAGGCTGTCGCAGAGGCTTACAGCGAGATCAAAAAATCCCGCTCCCGGTTCCGCGCCGCGTCCGGAGCCGCCGCCTCTCCCCCAGCCGGCCCCAACGCCCGCCCCATCTACGACGCGGCCGCGGACGAGGATTGAACCTCAACCCCTACCGCAAAAACCCCCGCCGAAATCGGCGGGGGTTTTCGACGCCAAGAGGCTCAGAAGAACTTCTTCACGCCCTCCGGCGCGAGGGTCTCGTCGTCGCTGATGGTGATGGTGAACTTGATGTTGTGCTGTTCGGCGAACTTGTTCAGCCAGTCCAGGAACTTCTCCGTCTCCACGTCGCAGTCGCCGCCCACGATCTTGGTCAGGCTGTCGATAAAGATGTGCGTGATGTCGTAGTTCCCGGCGTACAGGCCGCTGATGAACCCCTTCATCGCGGTGTAGCTGGCGATATCATACTGACTGGCCTCCACCAGGCGGATGTGGTAGTGGATGTCGAAGGTCAGCTTATTTCCTTTCTCGATGCACACTACGTTGCCGTGTTCAGTCTGGGCGGCTCCGTTAATCATTTCGATCATGTTCTTGGTTTTGCCGGAACCTTTTTTGCCCATAATGACGCGTATCATGCGTATCACTCCTTACTGATTTCACATAGGGGTACTGCCCTCTGCTTACCTATACTCTACCATATCCCGGCGGTGATTTCAACCAAAATTATTGTGAATTTTTCGCCTGGCAAGCTGGCTGGCTGTAAATACCAAAGGCGGCACAGGACTGTGCCGCCTTTGGTCTGTGGTTGAATTTACAGCTTCGCTTCCAGCTCAGCCTTCAGCTCCTCGTAGCCGGGCTTGCCCAGCAGAGCGAACATATTCTTTTTGTAGGCTTCCACGCCCGGCTGGTTGAACGGGTTGACCTCCAGCAGGTAGCCGGACAGGCCGCACACGTACTCGAAGAAGTAGATCAAGTAACCTACGCTGTTCTCGCTGATCGCGGGCAGCTGAATCAACACGTTCGGCACCCCGCCGTCCACGTGAGCCAGAATCACACCCCGCATGGCCTTCTCCGCCACGAATGACAGCGGCTTCCCGGACAGGAAGTTCAGCCCGTCGATGTTCTCCGGGTCGTCCGGAATGATGAACTCGCCCTTGGGCTCGAAAGCCACCACGGTCTCAAGCATCAGCCGCTGGCCGTCCTGGATATACTGGCCCATCGAGTGCAGGTCTGCGGTGTACTCCAAGCTCGCCGGGAGCAGACCTTTCCCGTCTTTGCCCTCGCTCTCGCCGTACAGCTGCTTCCACCACTCCGCGAAGAAGCGGAAGCACGGCTCGTAACCGGCCAGCATTTCCACCGTCTTGCCGCTCTTGTCCATCGCGTTGCGCGTGGCGGCGTACTGCCACGCCGGGTTGTCCAGACCGGGAACGGACAGCTCCTCCATCGCCTGACGCGCACCCGCCATCAGCGCGGTGATGTCAATCCCAGACACCGCAATCGGCAGCAGTCCCACCGCGGTCAGAACCGAATACCGTCCGCCTACCTCGTCCGGCACCACGAACTCCTCGTAGCCCTCCGAGTCCGCCAGACCTTTCAACGCGCCTCTGGCCTTATCCGTCGTCGCATAGATGCGCTCCCGCGCGCCCTCCTTGCCGTACTTCTTCTCCAGCATCCCCTTGAAAATCCGGAACGCCACCGCCGGTTCCGTCGTCGTGCCCGACTTGGAGATCACGTTCACCGAAAAGTCCCGGTCGCCGATCATCTCGATCAGCTCCAGCAGCGCGTCCGTGGACAGACCGTTCCCGGTGAAGAAAATGTCAGGGGTATCCTTCTTCTTCAGGTTGTACATGGGGGAACGGAGCAGTTCGATCACCGCGCGCGCGCCCAGGTAAGAGCCGCCGATCCCGATGACTACCAGTACCTGAGACTGCTGCTGGATCTTCTTCGCAGCTGCCTGGATGCGGGCAAATTCCTCCTTGTCGTAGTCCCGGGGCAGCGTGACCCAACCGGTGAAGTCCGAACCAGGCCCGTTGTGATTGGCCAGCATAGAAGCCGCCTTTTCCAGTCTGGCCTGGTAATCCTGGAGGTAGCCCTCCGGCAGGAACGAAGCGGTTTTGGAGAGGTCAAGCGTTAACATAAAACAGTCCTCCTTCGTGATTTAAGGAAAGAATAGGAATAACACCGCCTTCATTATAGCATAACCCGGAGAATTTTGGAAGCTATTTTTTCTCCGTACACCAAAATCCTTTGAGTTTCGGTTTAATTTTTCAAACCCCTTGTGGCACAGGAATTTGAGGGCAAAATTGGTAAACATAGCAGTAAGACCTGTCTTTCTTTACGTCATAGCACTTTGGGCTGGGTCACTGAGATTTTTTCGCCGAAACTCAAGCAAGCAAAAAAATGATTGCGCAGTTAGAGGGCTTATGTTATAATAAAAAAGTATATCTTGGACGGGGTGAGGGCGATGGCGAAGAATAAATTAGTGATGCCGGTTGTAAAATGGGTCGGAGGCAAACGCCAACTTCTGGAAGAGATTACGCAACGACTTCCCAAGCAAATCACCACATATTGCGAACCCTTTTTGGGCGGAGGAGCCGTTCTATTTGCACTTCAGCCGAAAAACGCCATCGTCAATGACCTCAATGCAGATCTTATACTTGTTTACGAGGTTATCCGTGATCATGTTGAACCTTTGATTACAACATTAGACAAGCATGAGAACACAGCAGAATATTTTTATAAGATTCGTGATCTAGATCGTGATAAGGACTCCTATCGTGAGATGTCCGCCATTGATCGCGCTTCACGGATCCTTTACTTGAACAAAACTTGCTATAATGGCCTTTTTCGGGTAAATTTATCAGGAGAGTTCAATTCTCCTTTCGGATACTATAAAAATCCGAATATTGTAAATGCTCCCGTTTTACGAGCTGTCAGCAAATACCTGACGGCAAATCATGTCCAATTCTTTCATACGGACTTTGAAGAAGTACTTCGGCAAGTACCCAAAGGAGCTTTCGTTTATCTGGATCCACCGTATGATCCCGTCTCTGATACCGCCAGTTTTACCGGTTACAATCGAGGCGGGTTTGGCCGGGATGAGCAGAAGAGATTGAAACGTTGCTGTGATGAATTAACCGCGCGCGGAGTGCAATTTCTGCTCTCTAATTCTGCGACCTTATTTATTCAAAATTTGTACGCCGAGTACACAATTGAAATCGTTCACGCCAAACGAGCGGTGAACTCCGATGCAAGCAAACGAGGTGCCGTCGAGGAGGTGCTAATCAGAAATTATGGGATTGAATGACATCGCATGGGAAACCTTGTTCGCCCGTCATAATATACTTGACGAAATTGCAAAAGCCGGAATGTTTCGGATTACCGCTGACCAAATCAAAACTGAGCGCGAGCCGCGACTGATGACAAAATTTGACCATAGAGTCAATCTGCCTGCAATCTTTCAGGACAATCACCTTGCTATCCTTCCTGTAACTCGCGGAGATTATGTTATATCAAGGTTTTCCGCGTATCACGATTTTGAAGAATGCGCGCTTGAATGTCAAAGAATCCATTTGCCATCCGGTATTCAAAGCCTCCTGCCACAGTACATCATAAGCGAGGCAATCGCGCTAAACTGCGCAAACGCCTGTGGTATCCTTGAGGATTTTCTGGAAGACGAAAACCTTATCCCTACAGTGAGCGGGCGTATGAGTTCCGGGGAGTTCCGTTTTCACATTTCAACGGACGGAACTCAACAAACCGTCGATGTCCGCAATTCACAAATCGAAATTGACGCGGCATACGAGGGCCGTAGCTGTCTGGCTTTATTTGAAGCAAAACGTGATATCTCAAACGATTTCTTGGTGAGACAGCTTTACTATCCTTTCCGCGTATGGCTCGGCCGCGTTACCAAAAAAATTAAACCGGTTTTTCTTGTTTTTTCAAACGGCGTGTTCTATCTGTACCAATATGAATTTACCGACCCGCAAAATTATAATTCCTTGTCGCTTGTAAAACAAAAAAATTACATCCTTTCCCCAGAAATTACACTTGCCGATATACAAGCTATTGTTGAGAATACCCCCATCTGTTCCGAACCGAAAGTAGCGTTTCCTCAAGCTGACAGCATGGAAAGAATTATCAATCTTATGGAAATGTTGTCAGAAAAAGATATGACAAGGCAGGATATCACCAATCGGTATATTTTCCAGGATAGGCAGACAAATTACTACACTACTGCTGGCAATTACCTCGGCCTGATTGAGCAGGGTGAAAAACGTTCCGATGGCCTTACCTACTTTTCCCTGTCTGATACCGGTCGCCGCATTATGAAAATGCCTTACCGAGAACGGCAGATTGCAATCGCTACAGCGATTCTTCGACATAGAGCTTTTCATGAAACGCTAAAACTTCATCTTCAATGCGGCGAAATGCCGAATACAAACACGATTGTGCAAATTATGCAAAGTTGTGGCATTTACAATGTCGTAGCTTCCGAAACGTTCAAACGCCGAGCCTCAACCATCCGAAGTTGGCTCGAATGGATTCTGGGACTTATTGAAAGCGAATGAGCCAACACATCAAAATATACAGCTATGTTAAGAAATACAATTCAACAGAATCGCGACAAGGATTCCCATGCCTCGATAGGCGGGGGAGGATGTCACAACAAAAGAAATCATTAGGAGGCTATCTAATTATGCGCTTCATGTCCGATATCGAAATCGCTCAGGCCCACACCCCCCGCCACATCTCCGAAATCGCCGCGCTAGCCGGAATCAACCCGAAGTATCTGGAGCTGTACGGCAATTATAAGGCCAAAATCGACTACAAAATGCTCTCCGAAACCTCCGCGCCTGACGGAAAACTCATCCTTGTCACTGCCATCACCCCCACCCCCGCCGGAGAAGGCAAAACGACTACTTCCGTAGGTCTGGCCGACGGCCTGCGGAAAATCGGCAAAAATTCCGTCGTCGCGTTGCGGGAACCTTCCCTCGGCCCCGTCTTCGGCATCAAAGGCGGCGCGGCAGGCGGCGGGCACGCGCAGGTCGTCCCGATGGAGGACATCAACCTCCACTTTACCGGCGACTTCCACGCCATCGGCGCCGCCAATAACTTGCTGGCCGCTATGCTGGACAACCACATCCAGCAGGGCAACGCTTTGGGCGTCGACGTCAAGCAGATCACCTGGAAACGCGCCGTGGATATGAACGACCGTCAGCTGCGCCATATCGTCAGCGGCTTGGGCGGCAAAATGCAGGGCGTCCCTCGGGAGGACGGCTTCGAGATCACCGTCGCCAGCGAGATCATGGCCGTTTTGTGCCTGTCCTCCTCCATCACCGACCTCAAAGAACGCCTGGGCCGCATCATCGTCGCCTACTCCTACAGCGGTAAGCCCGTCACCGCCCACGACCTCAAAGCCGAAGGCGCTATGGCCGCCCTCCTGAAGGACGCCATCAAACCCAACCTCGTCCAGACCCTGGAAGGCACTCCCGCCTTCATCCACGGCGGCCCCTTCGCCAATATCGCCCACGGCTGCAACTCCATCATCGCGACCCGTATGGCGCTGAAAATGGCCGACTACGCCGTCACAGAAGCCGGTTTCGCCGCCGATCTGGGCGCGGAGAAGTTCTTCGACATCAAGTGCCGCAAAGCCGGTCTGACTCCCTCTGCTGTGGTGGTTGTCGCCACCGTCCGCGCCTTGAAATACCACGGCGGCGTCCCCAAAACCGACCTGAATCAGGAGAACCTGGACGCTCTGGAACGCGGCCTGCCCAATCTGCTCCGGCACGTGGACAACATCAAAAACGTCTACGGTCTGCCCTGCGTGGTCGCCGTCAACGCCTTCCCCACCGATACCCAAGCCGAATTGGAACTGGTGGAACGTAAGTGCAACGAATTGGGCGTCAACGTGGCTCTGTCCGAGGTGTGGGCCAAAGGCGGCGAGGGCGGCGTCGCCTTAGCGCAGGAAGTCGTCCGCCTGTGCGAACAGCCGAACACCTTCTCCTTCGCCTATGACGCCGACGCCTCTATTCCGGACAAGCTCAACGCCATCGTGACCCGCGTCTACCGCGGCGACCGGGCGGTACTCACCGCCAACGCGCAAAAACAGGCGCGGCAGCTCACCGAACTGGGCTTCGGCGGCCTGCCTATCTGCATGGCAAAAACGCAGTACTCTTTCTCCGACGACCCTGCCCTGCTGGGCGCGCCAGACAGCTTTGAAGTCACCGTCCGTAACCTCAAGGTCTGCGCCGGAGCCGGGTTCATCGTCGCCCTCACCGGCGATATCATGACTATGCCCGGCTTGCCCAAAGTCCCCGCCGCGGAACGCATCGACATCGACGAAAACGGCGTCGTCTCCGGCCTCTTCTAAATCGAAACTTTGGGTCCGCTGCAAAACGGCAAAAAAAGGGCGTGCCGCAGAGCTTGATTCTGCGACACGCCCGTTTGCCGTCTTAGCGGAAACGCACGGCGGTCCCGTAAGCGATCACTTCCGCTGCGCCCTGCATGACGGCAGAGGAGCCGTAGCGGATATTGATGACGGCGTCCGCGTTGAGCGCCCGCGCCTCGTCCACCATACGCTTGACGGCGATCTGACGGGCTTCGTTGAGCATCTCGGTGTAGCCGGTGATCTCGCCGCCGACCAGCGTTTTCATTCCGGCCATGAAGTCCTTGCCGAAGTTTTTGGACTGGACCACGGTGCCTTTGACCATGCCCAGGGCTTCCAGTTCTTTACCGGGGATATAGTCGATATTCAGCAGCAGCATGAGGGTTCCTCCTGTTTGGTTAGTATTTCCGGGCCTCGTCCAGTTCTCCGCGGTCGATCTCGCGCAAACGTTGGCGCAGTACCGCGCAGAAGAACGGGATGGAGCCCAGATTGACCGCGGCGATAAGGAGCAGCGCGCCGTTCAGCCAGCCGGGCAGTTCCGCTCCGCGGAGGCAGAGCATCGCGGCGGCGAAGAGCAGTTGAAACGCAGCGTTCAGCACGGTGGAGCGGATCGCGGCGTATTTTTCGCGGCGGCGGTCCGGGTCAGTAATGTTTGGCTTCGTCCTCTTCCCCTCCCCGGATCTCGTTCCAACGCTGGACCAGGGCGGCGGCGACGCCTACGGCGACGGCCAGACACACGCCAACGCAAAACAGCAGCGTTCCCCGTCCAAAGACGCCGGTCTCGTTCCAGCCCGTCTCGGTGAGCATCACACCGGCCAGCAGGAGCATGAACAGGACGGTCAGCGCCGTGACGGCCAGAGCGGCGTAGAAGTCCTTCTTGTCAGTAGTTTTTCGCATCGTCCTCTTCTCCTTTCTGGATCTCCTGGATACGCTGGTACAGCGCAAGCAGCACGCCTAGGATGACCAGCAGCGGCAGGGCGATCAGCACGGCCATCAGCGCGATGGGCGGCGCGGACATAGGGTCCTCTGCGAACCCCCAGACCATCAGCGCGATGAGCGCGGCCATCAAGACCGTGGTCAGGAAAGCCATCACGGCCGCGCCGACGTACCGGACTGGTTTCGCGTCCTGTTTCTGCTTGTCCTGGAAGGTCGCGCCGGACTGTTCCAGCCGCTCCATTTCCGTCAGGATAGCGGCGGCGTCCAGGGACTCCAGCCGTTCCTCCCGATCTTTGAGCTGGCGGCACAGCTGGATGGACTGTTCCAGGTCCCGCTGTTCACGTTCCAGGGTGATGAGGTGGCGGCGCATCCCATCGGCAACGGTCCCGCCCGCCTGCATCCGGCGGATCTCTTCCAGAGGCACGCCCAGTTTCCGGAGCAGCTTGATCCGGCGCAGAGCGTCCACGTCCGCCTCGTTGTAGTCCCTGTAACCGTTCTCGCTGTTGCGTCGCGGGCTGAGGAGTCCTTTCTCCTCGTAGAAACGGATGTTCTTTTTTGTGATGCCGACCTGCGCTTCCACCTCGTTGATTTTCATGGACACTTCCTCCTTCCGGTTCTACTTTACACCTTCCACCTGATGGAAGGTCAAGTATTTTTTGCGAAAAAGCCGGCTTTTTTGTAAAAGGGTTCCGTCGGCCCGCAGACAGAAGAAGCCCCTGGGAACGTCAGTTCCCAGGGGCCTGTGTTTACGGGGAGGGAGACGCTTAGGCCTCGTACATTTTCTGGAGGCGGAGGAGCTTCTCGTAGCGGGCCTTTGCGGCTTCCTCGGACTTGGCGAACAACTCCGTGGCGCGCTCCGGGAAGGAGCGGGTCAACGCGGAGTAGCGGGCCTCGTTCTTGAGGAAGTCCTGATAGCCGCCCGCGGGGGCCTTGCTGTCCAAGATGAAGGGGTTCTTGCCCTCGGCCTTGAGCGCGGGGTTGAAGCGGAACAGGTTCCAATAGCCGCACTCCACGGCTTTTTTCATTTCGCTCTGGCAGTTGGCCATGCCGCCCTTGATGGAGTGCATCTCGCAGGGGGCGTAACCGATGATGAGGGACGGGCCGTGGTAGGCTTCCGCCTCGGCGATGGCCTTGAGGGTCTGGTTGGGGTTCGCGCCCATCGCGATCTGGGCGACGTAGACGTAGCCGTAGGTCATAGCGA